>JBKKAE010000194.1:0-5885 GCA_046714835.1 Actinomycetota bacterium
TGCTGGAGCGAAGCCAGCCGCGCCGACGGAAGTTCCGGAGGCTCACCGACTCCGAGGTCGCCGGCTTCCTCGCCGGCTGAGGCCGCTCAGCAGTAGCTACGGCGGCGCCCGATCCTCCGCGAGCACACTCCCATCGGCCCTGGAGAACACCGGTCCGTGACCGTTCATGTCCACACGGAAGTCCTCATGTATGGCTCGGTGGTGCCGACGGCAGAGCAGCACGAGGTTCTCCAAGGCGGTGGAACCTCCGTCGGCCCAGTGCCTGACGTGGTGCGCATCGCACCAGGCCTGGGGCCTGCCGCAGCCCGGGAACCGACAGCCTCCGTCCCTGAGCACGAGAGCCCTCCGCATCCCTGAGGGCACCACCGGGGTCTTGCGGCCCACGTCCAGCGGCTCGGAGGTGCCCATGGTGATGATGCGCGACACACCCGCATCACACGCCAGGCGTCGAGCGGTCTCCGGGGTGATGGGGCCCGTGTCCTCGAGCTCCGAGCGTCTCCCGGGCTTCCCCCGGAGGCTCTGCAGGTCCACTGTGATGACCACGTGGGGACGCTCTCCTGCCACCTGGGGACGGTCGGAGCGATCCAGGTAGGCCCTGCAGAGCTCCACCAGGGCATCTGCTCGGCGCTGGGGAGCACTCCTGGGGTCTTCGGACCCGTCCTTGGCCCAGGAGTCCTGGATGGCCCCGAGCGCCGTGATGAGGCTCTGTCCGGACTCCGGGTCCACCGAGCCGTCGATGCGGACCGTGCCCTCGATCGTGGGGGAGACGTGGAGGTGGCGGCCCTCCCACAGTCTCCTGGCCCGCTCCTCGGCTCCTGTGGCATCCGCAGCTTGGCACCAGTAGGCGATCGCCACCCGGAGCTCACGGGCGGGGAGGGCCACGGCGGCGTCCACGAGCATGGCCTCCGCCTGACCGAAGGCCCGAGGAGCCGCCTCCCGGGCACCCACGAGCAACGAGGCAGCCTCCGAGGACACCTCACCCGAGCCGAGCGCCTCCGCCGTCACCGGCATCTCTCGGAGCGCTCGGGAGAGCTTCACCTGCTTGCAGGCACGACCGAAGCCCACCCGCACCCGGGCCGCCAGCCACGAGACCACCGAGAGGTGGCCGTCCACAGCCCACACACCTCTGCGCTCCACCTCGACCAGCCTTCGGCTCCGTTCGCCCTCCAGCACCCTCGAAGCGCGTTCCAGCTCGACCAGGCCCTCGCCCAGCTTGCTCCGAGGCCACCTCCAGGTCTTCGGACCGCAGCTCATCCAGGACCGATCGCAACGTGCTCATACAGGCGACGCTAGCGACCCCGCATTCCCCGCACAGTGAAACGCGTCACATCTGAGCCAAAGGATCTCGAAAAGATCGGCCCGGTGGCCGGCCAGCACGACGTGCCCTCCCGCGTCTTCGACGCCGCCGAGCGTACTCTTGCTCCGTGGACCGGCGGATCTTCGGACTCGAGAACGAGTACGGCGTCACCTGCACCTTCAGGGGTCAACGCCGCCTCTCGCCCGACGAGGTCGCCCGGTACCTCTTCCGGCGGGTCGTGCATTGGGGACGCTCCTCCAACGTGTTCCTGGAGAACGGGGCTCGTCTGTACCTCGATGTCGGTTCCCACCCGGAGTACGCCACACCCGAGTGCGATGACGTCGAGGAGCTCGTCGCGCACGACAAGGCGGGGGAGCGGATCCTCGAGGCACTCCTCGCCGCCGCGGAGATGCGTCTCCACGAGGAAGGGATCTCGGGCCAGGTCTACCTCTTCAAGAACAACACCGACTCGGCCGGGAACTCCTACGGCTGCCACGAGAACTATCTCGTGGCGCGGCACGGCGAGTTCGCCCGCATGGCAGACGTCCTGATCCCGTTCTTCGTCACGCGTCAGATCTGGTGCGGCGCAGGCAAGGTCCTGCATGGCCCCCGAGGCGCTCAGTACTGCGTCTCGCAGCGAGCCGAACACATCTGGGAGGGCGTCTCATCCGCCACCACGCGCTCTCGCCCGATCATCAACACGCGCGACGAGCCGCACGCCGACGCCGAGCGATTCAGGCGACTCCACGTGATCGTCGGTGACTCGAACATGAACGAGTGGACCTCGTTCATGAAGGTGGGCATCACCGATCTGGTGCTTCGGATGGTCGAGGGCAACACGGTGATGCGCGACCTCACCCTCGAGAATCCGATCCGCGCGATCCGGGAGATCAGCCACGACACCACCGGCACCCGCAAGGTGAAGCTCGCGAACGGACGGGAACTCTCAGCGATCGAGATGCAGCAGGAGTACTTCGAGAAGACCTCCCGATTCCTCGAGCGTCGAGGGACCGACGAGACGTCGAAGCTCCTCCTCTACGAATGGGGGGAGGCGCTCGACGCGATGAGCGCCGGTGATCCAGAGCGGCTGGGACGCAAAGTGGACTGGATCACCAAGCGCCTGTTGATCGAGCGCTACATGGCGAAGCACGACCTGTCGCTCGCCTCACCGAAGGTGGCGCTGCTCGATCTCACCTATCACGACGTGAATCGGGGGCGGGGCCTCTACTACCTCCTCGAGAAGGCGGGAAGGGTGGAGCGGGTCGCATCGGAGGCCGAGATCTCGAAGGCGATGCGCGAGCCGCCGCAGACGACCCGGGCGAAGCTCCGGGGCGACTTCATCCGTCAGGCGAAGGCGAAACGCCGCGACTACACGGTGGATTGGGTCCATCTGAAGCTCAACGATCAGGCGCAGCGCACGGTCCTCTGCAAGGACCCGTTCAAGTCGGTCGACGAACGGGTCGACCAACTCATCGCCCACATGTGATGCCGGTGCTCGAGACGCTGATCGACGTGGTCGCGATCGGCATACCGGAGTTCGCCGGTGAGTTCCTCGCCGACCTGTTCTTTCGAGGCGGGCGGAGCCGATGGCAGCGCGTCGCGATGGGGGACAGGAAGCGGGCGGAACGCGAGGTCAGGTTCCTCAGGCGGAATCACGTCTCCGCCTGGATCAAGCCGGGCCGCAAGAACACGTACGAGGTCGTCGTGCGAACGACCCAGGCCGACATCGCTCGCGCGCTCCTGAACGCTCCGGGTTCGGGCGAACCCGGGTAGGCAACCTCCGAACTCAGGTCGGCTGATGCCAGCGGCGGTTCTCGACGGCCATGCGGCCGGCGAGAACCCCGGCCGCTCCGGCCGCGAGGAAGAACGCGGGATCGTCGTCGATCCCGCGTCCCATCGTCCGCACGTCCATACTCCGGTCGCGAAGCTCCTCCACGGCCGGCTGCCCGTCCACCTCGACGAGCTGGTGGACGTCCTCAAGCCGCCGCGATCGGAGGGCGTGCCAGACGGCGGTCCGCTGCTCCTCCCGATCGAGCGCCGGCACCGGCACGTTCACCGCCACCTTGCAGACATCGGCGAGGATGGTGAGCGAGTGATGCGACACGCCCCGGTGCCGCTCGCGTTCGTCGGCGAAGCTCACACGGAGCGCGGGGATCGGCCGGCCGTCGAGCGTCGCGGCGGCCATCAGGGCGTGACCGCTCGCCAGCGCGCTCACGCCCCACGTCGTCTCGGTGCCAAGGTTCCCGGGCCCGTCGGCGACGACGATGACCTCGGCGTGCAAGAGCTCTTTCGCAGCGAGCAGCCCCGTCCACACCGTCACGGCCTCGAGCTCCCCACCGAATGCCTGGCCGCACGTGATCCACCCGTCGAGCAGCCCGGACGATCGCAGCTCTTCCACCAGTCGAGAGAAGCCTCCGGCAAGCGCCGCTCCGTCGGTCATCACGTAGACCACACGCAGGCCCGCCGCCCGCTTCGCACCGGCGGCGATCGGCGCCACCATGGAGTGCAAGG
Organism: Actinomycetota bacterium; assembly: GCA_046714835.1. GTDB lineage: Bacteria > Actinomycetota > UBA4738 > UBA4738 > HRBIN12 > JAJNBA01. The sequence goes on from JBKKAE010000194.1 coordinate 3,809, forward strand.
GGGCGCAGACGACGGGCGTCTTGCCCAGCCCTCCGGAGGCCTCCAACAGGTCCGCGTGCGTCTCCTCGACGCTCGCGACGGCGGTCTGGACCGGCGTGTACCGCGCCTTCATCACGTGGCCGGGTGGAGCGCCCGCTGGTGACTCCCGCCCCTCGACCGCGATCACGAAGTCGATACCGCCCGTGCCTAGACCCAGCTCGGCCGCCGTCGTATTGAGGAGGACGGGATCGCCGGGCCGGACCTCGCCGGAGAGGTCCGGATAGGAGATGGCCGGCGCGGTCGTCCCGTCGATCTCGACCTCCAGCTCCTGCGCGCCCGGTCGTTCGGCCGTCACGGCGCGGACCACACCTCGTCGGATGTGGATCACGCGGTGCTCCGGTCGCGTATCACGGCGCCGATATGATGCCGCAACCATGGGGGAGGGGGACCGCGCGGAGCCGCTGGAACGCCTGCTGAACCTCGTGGGGCTCCTCCTCGAGACACCGCAGCCCCTCACCTTCGAACAGATCCGCCGGGTTCTCGAGCCGTACGGGCAGAGCAATCCCGACACCGCCAAGCGCATGTTCGAACGGGACAAGGACGTCCTCCGCGAGTACGGCGTCCCGCTGGAGCTGGTCGATGTGGATGTGTGGGGCACCGAGCAGGGCTACGTGATCCCGAAGGACAAGTACTACCTCCCGGAGATCGAGTTCGAGCCCGGCGAGCTCGTCGCGCTGTTGGTGGCCGCCCAGAGCGGCGGCCAGGACCCTGCGGCGGAGAGCGGCGCCCGCAAGCTCCTCTACGGCGCCGACGGCGGTGTGCTCGCCGGGCTCGGGGGCGGACCACTCGCCTCCGGCTCGGACGCACGCAGCAACCTCGTCCACGCGGCGGCCGAAGCCGCGCAGGAGCTCCGCAGGGTCCGTTTCCTCTACCGAACGTCCCAGGGCAGGATCGGCGAACGAGACGTGGACGCCTGGGCGATGGTGTTCCGAGCCGGGCACTGGTACCTCGTGGGGCACGACCGGGAACGAGACGACGTCCGCGCGTTCCGCCTCTCGCGGATCGCCGGCGAGATCGCCGATGCCGGAGAGGGATCGGGTCCGCCCGCCGACTTCCGAGCCGCCGACCACGTGGAGACGGGTCCCTGGGTCGCGGCCGGCGACGACCGCGCCGTGGTGCTCTTCTCGCCCGGTCGAGCGTGGTTCGCCGCATCCCAGTTCCCCGGCGCGCGCGAGATCGACACCGAACAGGACGGCTGGGTCGCGATGGAGATCCCGATGGCCGACGAGGACGCCTTCGCGGCCATGCTGCTCGAATACGGACCGGATGCCGTCGTGCGATCCCCGGCCTCCTTGCGCGACGCCCTCGTCTCGCGGTTGGAGGCGCTCCTTGCCTGATCGGAAGCGCGGCGTGCCGAAGACCTCGGACCGCCTGGGACGGATGCTGGCGATCGTGCCGTACCTCGTGCAGCATCCGGGCTCGGCCCTGACTGACGTCGCGAGCGCCTTCGGAGTTCCTCCGTCGCAGCTGCGACGCGACCTCGACCTCCTTTTCATGTCGGGACTGCCGCCGTACGGCCCCGGCGACCTGATCGACGTCGACGTCAACGAGGACGGGCACATCTGGATCTCGATGGCCGATCATTTCTCCCGACCGTTGCAACTCACGAGGATCGAGGCCCTCGCGGTCTACCTGCGCGGTACCGAGCTGCTCGCCACACCCGGCATGCCGGACGCACCCTCCCTCGCGAAGGCGCTCGACAAGCTCCGCCGGTCGCTCGGTGCCGAGACGCTCCAGGAGACCGACGGGAGGATCGAGATCGCCAGAGGTGGCCGGGCTCCGGAACATCTCGAGGTGCTGCTCGAAGCGGCGAGGACGCACGAGCGGCTGTCGATCGAGTACTTCGCCGCGTCGACGGGCGAATGGAGCCAACGCGAGATCGCCCCGGAGGAGGTCTTCTCCGGCATGGGGCACTGGTACGTGGCGGCCTGGGACATCGACGCCGACGCCGAGCGGCTCTTCCGCGCGGATCGGATACGGAGCGCGGCGCCGACGGGGGAGACGTTCTCTCCGCGCGGTCTGCGAGGCGCCGGGCGCG
>JBKKAE010000195.1:0-2651 GCA_046714835.1 Actinomycetota bacterium
CCACCCGCTCCTCTTCGCCACCCCGACGGATCAGCACGCCGTCCTCCCCTCGCGTCTGGACGACCACCACGCCGTCGGGCAGCGTCCCCAACGCCTCGAGCTCGTGCTCGTTGGGCGTGACGTAGGCGGCCAGCGCCGCCACCTCGCCGACCCACGGCTGCCCGGGGGCGGGATTCAGCACAAGAGGCACCTGATGCTCGCTGCACCACGCCGCCGCGGCTCGCACCGCGCCGTGCGAGACCTCGAGGCTCGCGAGCACGACCCCCACCTCGTGGACCTGCGCGAAGGCGGACGTCACGTTGCTCGCCGAGAGCTCGGCGTTCGCACCCGGCGCGACGGATATCTGGTTCTCCCCGTCGGGCCCGACGCAGATCAGCGCCACGCCGGTCGGCACACCCGGCCGCATCGCCACGGACGTCGCCACGCCCTCGGACCTGAGCGCTTCCAGCGCGTCGTGCCCGAGCGCGTCGTTCCCAACGGCGCCCACCATGACGACCCCGGGTCCGCCACCGAGGGCCCGCGCGGCGGCCACGGCCTGGTTCCCTCCCTTGCCGCCGTGGTGCTGTGCGAACACCCCGCCGGTGACCGTTTGGCCCGGCTCCGGGAGAATGGCTCCCGACACCACGAGGTCCACGTTGATCGCCCCGATCACGACGACGGACCCGCTCACGCTCTCGACTCCACCAACGACCGCAGCCTCTCGACGAACCTCGTCATGAATGCTTCTTCGTCGAGGTCGAAAGCGACCCGGGCGTTCGCCTCGGGGTCCCACCCCACCGGCCAGGGGCTACCGCGGACGCCGGTGAGATCCGCCACCGTCTCGCCGATCGTCCATCGACCCTCGGTCTCGACCTCGACCCGGGTCGTCTCGAGATGAGCGAGCGACGGGTCGATCGCCACCGCGACGGCGAGCGGGTCGTGCAGCCGGCACCCGTCCTCGCCGACGACCGCAGCGTAGAAGTCCAGGTAGAAGCTGGTTGCGCCCTCGACGAGCATCCCGAGGGGCGACTGCGGAGCCGGCGCGCAGACCTCGTCGAGGTTGGGGCGGCGCATCACCGCCCGCTCGGTGACGTCGAGTCCCACGCAGATCGGCAACCGCTCTTCGTCGACGCCCGAGAACGCGGTGAACACCTCGGCGGCGGCGAGCGGGTCCACCCAGATGTTCGCTTCGGCGGCCGGCGTGACGTTACCGCCCCTGGCGAAGGCTCCACCCATCAGCGCGAACCCGCCGAGGAGCTGAGGAAGGTCGGGCTCCTCACGGAGCGCCAACGCGATGTTCGTGAGCGGACCTGTCGCGACCAGCAGGATCTCGCCGGGTCGCTCCCGTGCCAGGCCGACGATCGCATCGACCGCAGAACGAGAAGAAGGTGAGGCCGCCGGCGGGGGTGGGGCGGCCCAGCCGAGCCCTCGTTCCCCATGGACGATCGGGAACGGGACGTGGTCGCGGGCGAGCGGCCGGGCCGCCCCCTGCGCGACCTCCACGTCGCCGCGACCGGCGGCTTCCAGCACCGCCAGCGTGTTCTCCGTCGCCTGCTCGACCGAGATGTTCCCCATCACGCAGGTGGCGCCGATCAGATCCACTTCGGGAGACGCGACGGCATACAGCAGCGCGAGCGCATCGTCCACGCCGGTGTCGACGTCCAAGACCAGGGGTACGGGCGCCATCGCCCGCACAGGGTACTTAGGCGCCGGCCGGTTCCAGCGCGAAGCCGATCAGCTTCGAGGAGACCTCGCGGCTGACCCGCATCATGTCCTCGGGGGTGACCTCGCTGTGGTCCATCAGGACCTGGATCGCGAGACCGTCGATCAGCGCACCCACCTGGATCCCCAGCTCGTCCGCGTCGATCCCGTCCGGGAACTCGCCGGTCTCGCGTCCGTGGCGCACGATGTCGGAGATCGAGCGCCGCCAGCGGCGGTTCAGGACCTCGTGCTCCTTCGCCATCTCCGGATCACGGAGCGCGCGCACCCAGATCTCGACCCAAAGCGCCCACTCGTCCAGGAACGGGAACTCGGGGAGCAGGCCGGGAACCGAGAGCTCGATCAGCCGATCCAGCTGCGCACGGGCCGACGGGTTCTTGCGGAGTTCCCTCGACAGTCGAAGGTAGAACTGGTCGTTCGCGTAGGTGAGGGCTTCGACGAGCAGGCGATCCTTGGACTCGAAGTAGTAGAGGATCAGCCCCGTCGAGACGCCGCAGGTCTCCGCGATGTCCTGGATCCTGGTGTCGGCGAGACCCCGATCGGTGATCACCTGGGCCGCCGCGGCGAGGATCTCATGACGGCGATCTCCCTTCGGAGCCGTCTTCGTTGCCTTCGATCGTGACTTGGCCATCTGGGCTCCTGAACGGCGTACAGAGATACGAGCGGGTGCGGGCATCGGCTGGGGCGGACGTCCGTTGAACGGTACCCCGTTGAGCAGGAGAAATCAAAGGGAGGGCTCCCAGGAGCGCGTTTGACTCACCGTTCAGGAATGGGGCATCATTCGGCATCGACGAAAGGATCCGAGGGGACATGGCAACCAACACCTACGACGCGATCGTCATCGGCGGGGGGCACAACGGGCTCACCGCCGGCGCCTACTTCGCCCGGCACGGCGCCCGAACGGTGGTCCTGGAGGCGAGGCACAAGACCGGCGGCGCTGCCGACACCAGCGC
>JBKKAE010000196.1:0-4314 GCA_046714835.1 Actinomycetota bacterium
CCTCTCGCCGGAGCGCGTTGGTCCAGGTGGGATTGTTCCGCCTGACGTTCGGCGAGGATCGGTCTTTCTATCGGTGGTGGGTCGAGACGCTGTTCACGGGCAGCACGTGTCGCCGAAGCTGCCAGGAGCGCGTCCCCAACCGGAACGCGGTCCTGCAATGGCGGCCGGGGATGTCCCCGTCGCCGTCGCCGTCCCCCACCCCGTCGCCGACCCCGTCCCCGACCCCATCCCCGTCCGGTTCCCTCTCGCCTTGACGTAGCCGGATCGCCTCCGGCCTCAGCTTGACAATCGCCACGTGCTTCAGGAACCTTCGGCGTGCCGCCGGCGTCCCAACCGGCAGGGATCCGGGCGTCACGCCTCCGCCGGGTGACGCATGAGCGCGGCCGAGGCCGTGAAGGGGGCACCTGGGGATGAGAAGGCGGCATGTCGCGGTCGCGATCGCCTGCACGCTGTTGATCGGGCTGGTCGGACCGACCGCGCCGCCTGCGCTGGCCGCGACGGCAGGCGCCAAGATCCAGTCGGGTTTGCTGGGTCGGCTCCGAGCCGGGGGCTTGGACTCGTTCGTTGTGGAGTTCGCTGCGAAGGCCGATCTCGCTCCGGCGGCCGCGATCAAGGGATGGGCGGCACGTGGGCGAGCCGTCTACCGAGCTCTCACGACGACGGCGCGGCGGTCTCAAGCGAGCGCGAAAGCCGTGATCCGCGCGACGGCCGGCGCCGCGGCGGAGACCTTCTGGCTCACCAACGTGCTCGTCGTCGAAGCCGGGGCATCGGCGGCGCTCGCCCAACGCCTCGCCGGCCTCTCCGGGGTGACCCGGGTACGGGAGGAGAAGACCTTCCCCCTGATCGAACCTGTGGAGCGGCACGCGGTGGTCATCGCCGAGGAAGAACCGCCCCCTTGGGGAGTGACGAAGATCGGCGCGGACGACGTCTGGGCCGGGGGTGTCCTGGGAAGTGGCGTCGTTGTCGCCAACATCGACACCGGCGTCGACTACGCGCACGAAGCCCTCGTCGAGCAGTACCGCGGCAACCTCGGGGGGACCTTCGATCACGACTACTCGTGGTGGGATCCGACCGGCATCTGCGGTGACACCCCCTGCGACAACGGTCAGCACGGGACCCACACGATGGGCACGATGGTTGGAGGTGACGGTCCCGGACCGTTCACACCTGACATCGGCGTGGCACCGGGTGCCTCGTGGATCGCTGCCAAGGGCTGCGAGGACTTCTTCTGCACGGAGTCCTCGCTCCTGTCGTCTGGCGAGTTCGTGGTCGCCCCGACGGATCTGAATGGCGATAACCCGGATCCCACGAAGCGGCCGGACATCGTGAACAACTCGTGGGGCGGGGGACCGGGCGACGAGTTCTACCTCGAGGTCGTCCAGGCGTGGCGGGCGGCCGGTATCATCCCGGTCTTCTCCGCCGGCAACTCCGGACCCGGATGCGAGTCGGGCGGCTCCCCCGGTGATTACCTGGAGTCGTTCAGCGTCGGTGCGACTGATGCGAACGACGGGATCGCGGAGTTCTCGAGCCGCGGACCTTCGTCCCTCGGGAAGGTGAACCCGGACGTGGCGGCGCCTGGCGTCAACGTCGTCTCGAGCGTGCCGGGTGACGGGTACGACTCGTTCAGTGGCACGTCGATGGCCGCGCCGCACACCGCCGGCACGCTCGCCCTCGTCCTCTCCGCGGAGCTCGCGCTGCTCGGTGACGTTGTCGGTTCCACCGACGCCGTTCGGTCGACCGCCCTCGACATCCCGACGACAGCTGCGGTGGTGATGAGGACGGAGACCCGAACAACGTTTTCGGCGACGGCCGGATCGACGCGCAGGCCGCGGTAGCGCTCGTCGCCACGGGCGGCACGCTCGCCGGCGACGTCACCAACGTCGTGTCGAGCGACCCCATCGCGGGCGCAAGGATCGAGGCGAGCGCTGGGGGCAGAACCTTCTCGACGACCAGCGACGACATCGGCCATTTCGAGCTCTTCCTCGGCGCCGGTACCTACACGGTGACCGCGTCCGCCTTCGGCTACCAGTCGGCCCTCGCGACCGGCGTCGAGATCGAGACCGACCTCACGACGACACAAGACTTCTTCCTCGCGCCGCTCCCGCGGCGCGACATCATCGGCACGGTGACAGCGGAGGAGGACGGGTCGCCGCTCGAGGGCGCGGAGGTTCGCGCGCTCGGCACCCCCGTCGCTCCCGCGACGACCGACGCGAGCGGCATGTACACGCTCACGCTGCCGATCGGCGACTACACGATCCGGGTTTCGGCGGGCGGCTGCACGAGCAGCGAGGAGACCGACGTCAGGCTCACCCTCGCCGGCCTCACGCACGACGCTTCCCTCTCGAGGAAGGTCGATGAGTTCGGGCACGGCTGTCGACGGGTCGGGTTCGACTGGGTCGATGCGGCCTCGAACACGGCGCTGTTCGGCGACCAGACGGTCGGGCGCCTCCCGCTTCCGTTCTCGTTCCCGTTCTACGGGGAGAGCTACGACGCCCTGTTCATCACGGACAACGGCTACCTGACGTTCGAGGCGCCCGAGTTCAACTACCCCGACCCGTTCCCGAGGGGGATCCCGTCGACCGACACCCCCGATGCGGCGATCTACGCCCTGTGGCAGAACCTCGTGATCGACGCCGCCAGCGCGGTCCGCTACGAGACCGTAGGCACCAGCCCAGACCAGGCCTTCATCGTCGAGTTCGAACAGCTGAAGGTCGGGCCTCGCTTCGGCGGCGAGCAGGCGACGAGTGAGCCGACGGCGACCGGTCGTGTGGATCTCGAGGTGAAGCTCTGGGAGGACGGCAGGATCGACATCCTGTACGGCGACAACCCCTCGAGCCCGGGCGACGGCCGGAACGCGAGCATCGGCATCGAGAACGGTGACGGGACCGACGCCCTCCAGTTCTCGCTCTTCGACGACCTGGTGAGCGCGAACGTGGCATACCGGTACGAGGTTGTGCCGAGCGGGGTGGTCGGCGGCACCGTGACCGATGCCAACGACGGTCTGCCCATCTCCGGCGCGCTGGTCACGGCCACCCCCGGTGGCCGGACCGCCAGCACCGGCTCGGACGGCGTGTACTCGCTCCGGCTGCGCCCCGGCACCTACACCTTGGCTTTCACCGCCGACAACTACGTGACGCACGAGGAGACGGGCGTCATCGTGACCGACGGTGGTACACCGGCGGTGAACGCTGCTCTCGACGCGCCGGTGGCGAGCGTGGAGCCGACGGAGATCATCGGTTCGGTGAGCTACGGGGAGACAGCGACGTCGACCATCACCATCTCGAACACGGGGACCTCGGATCTCACGTGGGAACTGTTGGAACGCGAGAGCAGCCGCACGCCGCCCGACCTGCCGCCCGTCCCCACGGTGGTGCGGAGGCCGGTGTGGGCACCGGCGACCGTCCCGGCCCGCGTGAAAACCGTCCGTCCCTCAGCCCTTCCGCCCGGGGCGCTCGAGACGGTGATCGACGATCCGGACGACGACTCCCTCGGATCCGTCGAGGTGACCGCGGTGCGCGGCGGTTCGGACAACGCCGAGATGTCCATGGCGATCGACTTCGACGCCGAGACGCCGATGGATCAGCCCGTCGGCTTCGTGCTCCTCGACACGGACCAGGATCCGAGCACCGGCTTCCCGCCGGAGGAGTTCTTCGGGCTCCCGGAGCAGGACATCGGGCTCGACTACTTCGCGGATCTCTTCTCGATCCACGACTCCGAGCCCGTCGTCCTCGTCTGGGACTCGAACTTCGAGCTGGTCGCGGAGGTCCCGGCAGTGATCGAGGGGCAGACGGTCTCGTTCGCGGTACCCCTGGCAGCGCTGGGCAACGATGACGGCAACGTCGACATCGACCTCGTGATCGGCGACTTCAACGCACCTCTCGACTGGGCTCCCGACGTCGGGCACGGCACCATCGCCACCTTCACGGACGCGCCGTGGATCGAAGCCGTGCCGGCATCCGGCGTGGTCGCTGCCGGCGACACCGTCGACGTCGACGTGACGCTCGGCACCTCTGACCTGCCGCCTGGCGACTACACGGGATCCCTATTCCTGATCTCGGACGCGCCGAGGCAGCCTGCGCTGCCGGTCGGGGTCTCCCTTTCGGTCGCTCGTCCGACCGGTTGGGGAGCGGCGAGTGGCGCCATCGTGGACGCGCACTCGTTCGAACCGCTCGTCGGAGCCGTGATCGCGGTGCACTCGACGTGGGAGGGCAACCCTCTCGAGCTCTCCGACACCGCCGACGCCGACGGGATGTGGTCCGTGATCGGACCATCGGGCACATGGGACGCCGACATCTCAGACGACGGCTACCTCCC
>JBKKAE010000197.1:0-2585 GCA_046714835.1 Actinomycetota bacterium
CTCTTCGAGCGCGCCGGCGCGCCGCCCGGAACGGCGGTCGCCGCGGTGGGGGGATACGGGCGGAGGCTGCTCTTGCCGCGCTCCGACATCGACCTCCTCGTCCTCCACGACGGCTCCGACGCTGACGCGGTCGCGGCGCTGGCCGACGGTCTGCTGTATCCGCTGTGGAACGCGGGGTTCCAGGTCGGTCATGCGGTTCGCACGCCCCTGGAGTGCGAGGAGGCATGCGAGCGATTGGACGTCGGGGCATCGATGCTCGACATCCGGTCTCTCGCCGGAGCCGAGGCCCTCGTGACGGATGTGGCTACGCGGGTCGAGGCCTGGGCTCGGCGTGACCCGCGATCGTTCGCGTCCGCGATCGGAGACGACGCCGCGAGGCGGGCGGACCGCTTCGGGTCCGCCGCCCACCTGCTGGAACCCGACCTGAAGGAGGGGTCCGGCGGGTGGCGCGACCTCCATTCGATCTGGTTGATCGAGAGCGCGGTCGGAACGGAACTCCTCCGCGCCCGAAGCGCGCTGCACCTGGAGACGGAGAAGCCCGGGGACCGACTGATCCTGGATCACCAGCCGGCGATCGCCCATTCTATGGGATTCGAGGACGAACCGGATCTCATCTCGATCGACGGGCTCATGCGGGCCCTGTTCGAGCACGCGCGCCAGGTCGAGTTCCTCCTCCGGGCGGCGATCGAACGCGTCCTGGGGGAGGGACGTCCGCTGCCCGACCCGCCTGGATCTCCCGTCGAGATGCTCGACGCGCTCGCGACCGAATCGAAGGAGGGCCGAGAGCCATCGGCCGCGCTCCTCGACGCGATCGAGGAGATCGATATGCCCGAGGAGGTCGTCTGGGACGCGGATACGCGCGAGTCGTTCTCGCGCCTCCTCCGAACCGGGGACCGAGGCGCCGCGGCGCTCGAGATCCTCGACAGGCTCGGGCTCCTCGCCCGATTCATCCCCGAATGGGCCGGCGTGCGGTGCCGTCCGCAACGTGATCCGTATCACCGGTTCACGGTGGACGCGCATCTGACGAGCACGCTCCGGGCGATGGCCCGGAGCCTCGCGGGGGAGGGCACCACCGATGACCCGGTGCAGGCCGAGGCGGTGAAGCAGATCTCGGATCCCGATCCGATCCTCCTCGGTGCGCTGCTACACGACATCGGGAAGAACGGGGAGGGCGGCCACGTGCCGGTCGGCGCCCGTGTCGTCGGTTCGATCCTGGACCGGATGGGCGTCGAACCGAACGTCCGCGACCTCGTGCGATTCATGGTCGCCCACCATCTGCTCCTGCCCGACACCGCGACTCGCCGGGATCTTTCCGACGAGAACATGGTCATCGACGTGGCCGCGGCGGTCGGATCCTCCGAGCGACTGGCGGCGCTGTACCTGCTCGCCAAGGCCGATGCGGAAGCGACCGGCCCCGCCGCCTGGACCCCGTGGCGTCGCACCCTCATCCGGGAACTGGTGGCGAAGGTCCAGCACGTTCTCGATCGTGGCGAGATGGGCACCGAGCTCGCGGAGGAGCTCACCGATCGGGTGGACCGGGTCCGGGACCTGCTCGGCGGCGAGTCCGATCCGGACGTCGAGAAGTTCCTTCGACGGATGCCCCGCTCGTACTTCCTGAACGTCGAGCCCGCGCGAGCGGCCAAGCACTTCGCGACGATCGCACCGCCCACCGGCGTCAAGGAGGTCCGTGCGGTCCATCTCGAAGGGATCCGGGCCGGCACGTACGAGCTGCTGGTCGTGGCGCAGGACCGATCCGGGCTCTTGTCGTGGATCGCGGGCTCGCTGGCGCTGGCCGGCATGTCCATCCTCACCGCGCAGGTCTTCACGACGGAGGACGGTGTCGCCGCCGACCTGTTCGAGGTCGAGGGCGTCTGGGAGAAGGAGGTGCCCGACCGGAGGTGGCGCGAGTTCCGCGGGATGCTCCGCCGCGCGGTGGACGGCTCGATCTCCCTCGAACGGCGGGTGGACGAGAAGCGCCGCTGGTACCCGGCCCCCAAGGTGCCGGCGCCCGTCACGGTCGAGGTCGACAACGCGGCGTCCGACTTCGCCACCGTGATCGAGGTGGGCGCGTCCGACCGGTTGGGCCTCCTCTACGACATCACGAGGACGCTCGCCGAACTCGGACTCGACGTCCACCTCGCGAAGGTGGCGACGTACGAGGGCCGGGTCGTGGACTCCTTCTATGTCCGGGACGCCGTTGGTCGGAAACTCACCGATGACCCCGAGGAGATCGATCGCGCTCTGCGGGTCCGGCTGGAGGCCTAGCGAAGAACGGGGACCGGCTCACGTCGACGCCGGAGGGCGCTCTCACGTCGGTGCGTCGATCCGCGTTCGCTCAGAGCCCGGGACGATCGTGACCGAGCTCCGCGTGATGACGACGTCGACCGATGCCGCGTTGTTCGAATCGCTCGTTTCGATCAGCCGGCCCCCCGGCCGATCCGTGGCGATGGGATCGGCCACCGACACGAGCCGGTAGGTGCCGTCGGCGACGGTCGAGATGTTGATGAACTGATCGGGCAAGAAGGCGGAGTACGTGTCGCCCATCCCCACCTTCAGTCCCTGACGGGTGTTCTGCCCACATGCAT
>JBKKAE010000198.1:0-10733 GCA_046714835.1 Actinomycetota bacterium
AGCCGGGCGTGGATCCGGCGCCCGCTCTCGCCACGAAGCTCCGGAACGTGGTGGCCGAGCATCTGGGGCGCTCGTTCCTGCCGTCGAAGGTGGTGTTCGTTCCCGAGCTTCCCAAGACCCGGAGTGCGAAGATCGTGCGGCGGGTGATCCGTGCGGTCGCGTTGGCCGAGGATCCGGGTGACCTCTCGAGCCTCGAGGACCCGGGTTCCCTCGACGGGATACGTCGGGCGCTCGAGCCCCGCACATAGTCCCCTTTCGACAGGCCCCGTTCTCGGGATGGCTGTCAGGGTGAACGTTCAAGAAGTGCTACTGCTCAAGCCATTTCACTTTTTCCTTCTCTTGGCTCCCGATGGACATATGCTCCTAAGGGAAACACCTTGGGGTGTGCACGGAAGAAACGGTGGACGCCGGGGAGGGGTGGGGGGAGAACCACCGATCGGAGGCCGACGTCGTCATCCCCGACGGCGTTGGTGGCTGCCTTAAAGATCGTCCGTCGACAGATCGTCGGACAGAGTCCACTGGTCGTGGCTACGGGCTGACGGTGACGATGCGATCGGCGATCGCAACCGGAGTGCGGGAAGAAGGCGCGTGACCATCCCGAGCGTGACAGCCTTGCTGGTGGACGATCATGCAGTGGTCCGCGCCGGCATCCGATCGCTGCTCGAGTCGGAGCCGGGCATCTCCGTCGTGGCAGAAGCCTCCTCGGCCGACGAGGCGCTGCAGGCCCTCTTCGATCGCGACCCGGACCTGATCGTGACCGACCTGTCGATGGAAGGTATGCGCGGTGCGGACGTCGTGGAGGCTCTCGTCGGGCGCTTCCCGAACGCGCGGGTCCTCGTGCTCTCGATGGGGGACGATCCAACCGATATCCGGCGCGCGATCGATGCAGGTGCGAGCGGCACCTATTGAAAGAGGCAGCCGCCGCGAAGCTGCCTGAGGCCATCGCCCGGATCCTGAACGGTGAGCGGTACGTGCAACCGGCTCTGGGGGCGATGCTCGCGGCAACAGCCGCCGGTTCCCTCACCCATGCGGATCCGGTCGCCCAACTCACGGAGCGGGAGCGAGGAGTGTTCGACCTCCTGGTGCTCGGGCACACGAACGTGGAGATCGCCGCCCTGCTGTTCCTCTCCCCCAGAACGATCGAGACGCACCGAGCGAGCATCCTGCGCAAGCTCGGTGTGAAGAGCCGAGCCGATCTCGTTCGATTCGCATCAAAGAAGATGAGTCTCGACGAGACGGATGCATGGTCGACCGAGGGCCGGGCTTCGCATTGAGTCCGCCCGGCCGGTAGCCCACCCTCGCGTGCCAACCGGATCGCCACCTACACTTCGTCCGTGCGTGCGGCCGTCTGCCAGATGCGATCAGGGGAGGATCTTCCCTCGAACCTCGCTGCGGCGCAGGGGCTCCTGGAGGAGGCCGCCGACGGGGGAGCCGACATCGCGGTGCTCCCGGAGTTCTTCTCCTACCTCGGGCCGGACTCCCGCATCGGCGAGGTGGCGGAGACGCTCCCGGGTGGATCGGCATCGACGATGCTGTCCAAGGTGGCGAGCGACCGACAGATGTGGATCCTCGGCGGCAGCATCCACGAACGAGACGGCGATCGGCTCTACAACACCGCCCCGCTTTTCGACCGCACCGGAGAGCTCGTCGCGACGTATCGGAAGATCCATCTCTTCGACGTCGATCTCGAGGGCCAGCCGCCGTTCCGCGAGTCGGCGACCTTCACTCCGGGCACCGAGCTCGTCACCCATCCGGTCGAGGATCTGCGGATCGGTCTGTCCATCTGCTACGACCTCCGGTTCCCCGAACTCTTCCGTGGGCTCATGGTGCTCGGCTCGGAGCTGCTCGTGCTCCCCGCACAGTTCCAGCATCAGACGGGGGTCGCGCATTGGGAGGTGCTGCTGCGCGCGCGAGCGATCGAGAACCAGTGCTTCGTGGCGGCATCGGCGCAGTGGGGCGAGTTCGGATCACCCGACGAGCACCGGCGCTCCCACGGTCACTCGATGATCCTGGGGCCGTGGGGCGACGTCCTGGTCGAGGCGCCGGAAGACGGCTCCGGCGTATGGTTCGCCGACCTCGACTTGGCCGAGCTCCGGCGGGTCCGGAAGGTGCTCCCGGCGCTGGAGCATCGGCGGCTGGGTCTCATCTGCTGATGCGCCGGGAGCTCACCGGCGGCTACGAGCTGGACGACGATCGCGGCCGTGTGGACGTCGACGTGGTGCACCGCTACCTCGCCGAGGAGGCATATTGGGTCCGCGGTCGCGATCGCGCCACGATCGACCGGCTCGTGCAGGAGTCGGCGAGGGTGATCGGCGTCTACCGAGGCGACGAGCAGGTCGGGTTCGCGCGCGTGGTGTCGGACGGCACGAGCGTGGCGTGGCTGGGCGACGTGTTCGTCATCGAAGGTCACCGAGGTCACGGCCTCGGAATGGAGCTCGTGCACGAGGCGGTGGAGTATCCGGAGCATCGCGACCTTCCTTGGTACCTCAACACGCGCGACGCGCATCCCCTCTACGCGCGGTTCGGGTTCGAAGCGCCCAGCGACCGCACGATGGTCCGCCCTCGGCGGGAGTGATCACACCGACGGCAGATCCTCCGGCCGGTCGACGTCCGGAGGCGCTCGGAAGGGGACGGCGACCTTTTCGACCCAATCCGGATGTGACGCGATGAGCGTCCGGGCCCCGGCATCGCCGTGCAGATGTCCGGCTTCCGCGTGGACCTCGCGCGAGAGCAGCGCGGGGCCGGGCCCGTCCTCGTAGGCGATCCGCACGATCCGGCTCCGGGAACGTTCGAACGCATCGATCAACGCGCGAACTTCTGCATCGGTGACGCCGGGCTGGTCGGCGAGCAGGACCACGGCGGCCTCGGTGTCGGCGGCCAGCGCGTGGAGGCCGGCGGCCAACGACGAGGACTGGCCGGTGGCGTGATAGGGATTGCGGACGAATCGGCCCTGCGGGGGGAGCCTGAGCGCTTCCTCGACCGCGTCCGCGTCGTGGCCGGTGACCACGATGAGCTCGTCGACCCCGGCGGAGGCCAGCGCGTCGACGGCGTGCTGGGCAAGCGGCTTCCCTTGGTGCGACACGAGCTGTTTCGTCCCGCCGAACCGGTTGCCCGAGCCGGCCGCCAAGACGATCCCGGAGATCACGACCGGTTGCGCCGTCCGAACAACCGGGAGAGGAATCGCGCGATCGTGGCCCACAGAGCGCGGAGGCCCAAACCGAGCCCGCCGACCGGTTTCGGGGCCGCTCTCGGCGGCCGATCGGCCACCCGAGTGTCGCTCGTCTCGGTCGGGGCGGCACCGGCCACGGGGGCCGGTGGCGTCTCCTCGTTCAGCTTCGACTCCAGACACTCGGCGAACTGCTTGGTGAGGAGCTTGGAGACCTCCGGCAGCAGTCCACGTGACATCTGCGCGGCGGCGCCGGTGATGGTGATGTCCGAGCGGATGTGCACGATCGTGCCGTCGTCGCCGGCGGGCTCGAGCCAAGATTCCACCTTGGCGTTGGCGACCCCTTTCCCACGCTGTTCGGCGCCCTTGGCGGAGAGCTTCGCTCGATGCGCGACGTCGTCCCTCTCCTCCATGACGACCGTTCCGCTGAACGACATCTGCACCGGGCCGAACTTGACGAGGACCTTTCCCTTCCAGGTTCGATCGTCGACGACCTCGGTCAGCTCCGCACCGGGCATGCACGGGGCGATCCGTTCGACGTCCTGGATGAACGCCCATAGGCGATCGACCGGCGTCCGGACGGTGAAGCTGTCTTCGATCAGCATGCGTCGCCTCCCGCGGTGGCGCTCATCGAGGCACGGACACGTACGAAGCGGGGTCGGTTTCGAACGAAGCCAGGCATCCCGCCGAGCAGAAGTAGTAGGTGCGACCGTCGTACACGCTTCGGAACTGGGCGTTGGCCACCTCGACCGCCATCCCGCAGATGGGGTCGATCTCCTCGTGGCCCGCGGCGATCCCCTCGTCGGCGATCACACCGCGGAGCCCTTCTTCCGCTTTCAGCTGGACGATCTCGGCGAGGATCGCGGCCGCGATCTCCTCGGAGTTGATCCGTCCCAGGTCGAGGCCGGCGGGGGCATGGACCCGGGCCAACGCGTCTTCGCTCACCCCGCGATCCCGGAGGTATCCGAGCACCGCTTCGGCACGTGTGCGGGACGCGACGAGCCCGACGTAGGCAGCTGGTGTGCCGAGCGCTTGCTCGAGGGCGGCCTCGTCGTAGTGACCCTGCGTCGCGACGACCACGAACGAGCGGGCGTCGACGCCCCCCCGGCCGAGGTCGAGCGTCGTGACCACGAGACCGGCGCCCGGGTGATCGGTCGGCTCGCCGCCTTCGTCGACGGCGACGCTCCGCCATCCGAGGCCGGTCGCCATCGCCGTCAAGGCGATGGCGGCCGGCGATCGCCCGATCGTCACGAGCTGTGGCTGCGGCAGCATCGGCTCCACGTGCACCTCCATCGCTCCTTCACTCTGGCACGCGATCGGGACGGTCACGACCCCGTCGCGCTCGTGTCCGGCCAGCTCCTCAGGAGGTCCCAGGAACAGCAGCCGCGGCGTCCCCGCCTCGAGGGCGCGCCGGGCCTCCCGCACGACGGTCGGCTCGGCGCACGCACCGCCCAGCCAGCCCCGCACGCGTCCGTCGCTCGTGATCAGGGCGGTCGCCCCCGCCTTCCCCGACGACGGGGAGCGGCGCCACACCACGGTAGCCAGAACGAAGGGCTCGCCTCTTGCCGAGAGCTCGGCCGCCTCGGCGAGCACCTCCGGCTTCACGCCCCCACGCCAGGTTTCGCGGCCTGGATCGCCTCCCAGACCTTCCCGGACGTGAGTGGCATATCGATGTTCTTCACGCCGAGCGGCTGGAGCGCGTCGATCACCGCGTTGACATAGGCGGCGGGGGAACCGACCGTCGCCGACTCACCGACGCCCTTCGCGCCGATCGGGTGATGCGGCGACGGCGTCACGGTCTCCCCGAGCTCGAACTTCGGCGTTTCCCATGCCGTTGGGATCAGGTAGTCCATGAAGTTCGTGCCGATCGCGTTGCCGAGCTCGTCGAACGTGATCAGCTGCATCGCCGCGGTGGCATACCCCTCCGTGAGACCGCCGGTGATCTGCCCCTCGACGATCATGGGGTTGATCCGCACGCCGCAGTCGTCGACGGCCACCATCCGGCGTACGTTCCAGACACCGGTGTCGGGGTCGACCTCGACCGACACGATGTAGGTCCCGAACGGGAACGTCAGGTTCGGCGGGTTGTAGTAGTAGACGCCTTCGAGCCCTGCCTCCATGTCCTCCGGGTAGTTCGTGTACGCGGCGAAGGCCACGTCCTGGATCGTCTTGACCTGATCGGGCGCTCCGCGGACGGAGAATCTACCGGCCTCGTACTCGATGTCCTCCTCAGCGACCTCGAGAAGATGTGCCGCGAGCTTCGTCGCCTTCTCTCGGACGCGGCGGGCGACCATGGCCGTCGCCGCGCCCGACGTGGGCGTGGAGCGCGAGGCGTATGTGCCGAGTCCGTACGGCGTGTTGTCCGTGTCGCCGTGCATCACCTTGATGTGCTCCGGCTGGATCCCGAGCTCGCTTGCGACGATCTGGGCGAATGTCGTCTCGTGACCCTGCCCTTGCGTCTGGCAACTGAGCTTGAGGATCGCCTTGCCGGTGGGATGGATCCGAAGCTCGGCGCCATCGTTCATCTTCACGCCGATGATGTCGTAGTCCTTCGCCGGTCCGGCGCCGACGACCTCGGTGAACGACGCGACGCCGATGCCGTAGAGCTTGCCTTGCGCGCGGGCCTCGGCTTGTTCCTTCCGGAGCTCACCGTGCCCGATCATCTCGAGCGCCTTGTCCATGGCGGCGTGATAGTCGCCGGAGTCATAGACGAACCCGGTCGGGGAGGTGTACGGGAACTGCTCCTTCTTGATGAAGTTCTTCTTCCGGAGGTCGACGGGGTCCATGTCGAGCTCGTAGGCGGCGTTCTGCACCAAGCGCTCGATCAGATACGACGCCTCGGTCACACGGAACGAGCATCGGTACGCGACGCCGCCGGGCGCCTTATTCGTGTAGGCCCCCTCCGCCGAGACGTGTGTCGCCGGCAGGTCGTACGAGCCGCTCACGATATGGAACAAGCCGGCCTTGAACTTGGAGGGCTGTGCATCGGCGAAGAAGGCGCCCTCATCCGCCAGTAGCGAGGCCCGCAGTCCGAGCATCGTGCCGTCCTTCTTGAGCGCCATCTCCCCGCGCATGTGGTAATCGCGTGCGAACCCGGTGGAGATGAGGTTCTCGGAGCGATCCTCGATCCATTTCACCGGATGCCCCAGCAGGAGCGAGGCGGCCGTGGCGACGACGTAGCCGGGGTAGACCGGAACCTTGTTGCCGAAGCCCCCGCCGATGTCGGGCGACACGATCCGGATCTTCTCTTCCGGCAGTCCCGCGACGAGCGCGAACACCGTGCGGATGGCGTGCGGCGCCTGAGACGTCATGTAGATCGTCGCCTGGCCGGTCGCGGGGCTGATGTCCGCGATGCATCCGCACGTCTCGAGCGGAGCCGGGTGGATGCGTGGGTAGAACGTGTCGAGCGAGACGACGACGTCGGCCTGCGAGAACGCGATGTCCGTCGCCTCCTTGTTGCCGGTCTCCCACGAGTAGACGTGGTTGGTCTCCTGGCCCTCCTTGTCGGTCCGGATGAGCGGGGCGTCGTCCTCGAGCGCCTGCTGCGGGGTCGTCACCGCGTCGAGCGGGTCGTAGTCGACGTCGATCAGCTCGAGCGCGTCGCGCGCGACGTAGGGATCGTTGGCGATGACCGCCGCGACCTCCTGTCCCTGGAACCGCACCCGGTCGGTCACCAGGACCGCTTGCGTGTCGCCCGAGAGCGTTGGCATCCACGCGAGGTTGTGCTGCGCCATCAACTCGCCGGTGACGACCGCGACCACGCCGGGGAGCGCCTGCGCCTTCGACACGTCGATGCCCTTGAGGTTCGCGTGGGCGTACGGGCTCCGCAGGATCGCCATGTGCAGCATCCCGGGGAGGTGGATGTCGTCGATGTAGTTGCCGGCGCCTCGGATGAACCGGTCGTCTTCGATGCGGCGGACGCTATGTCCGATCCCGCGGATCTCTTCGGTCTCGCTCGCCATGTCCTCAAGCTCCTTCGCGGTTTAGGGTGGCTAGACGGCGGCGGGCGTGCTCATGCTCGAGGTCGCCACGGCCGCAGCCTGGATCGCCTTCACGATGTTCGTGTAGCCGGTGCAGCGGCACATCTGCCCCGAGATCGCCCACCGGATGTCCTGTTCGCTCGGCGTCGGGTTCTGTTCGATGAGTGCGACGCCGGTGAGCATCATGCCGGGGGTGCAGAAACCGCACTGCAGGCCGTGCTCCTCTTTGAACGCCGCCTGGATCGGGTGGAGCCCTGCCGCTCCGGCCAGACCCTCGACGGTCGTGACCGAGCGACCGTCGGCTTGGACGCCGAACATCGTGCACGACTTCACCGGTTGGCCGTCAAGGAGGACGGTGCACGCGCCGCAGCTGGTCGTGTCGCAGCCGATGTGCGTTCCGGTGAGTCCGAACTCCTCGCGGATCAGGTGGACCAGCAACTGGCGAGGCTCGACGTCCGCCGATCGCTCGGCGCCGTTGACGTTGACCTTGACCTCCATGTCGCGTCTCCTCTCGGGCTCAGGCCGCGCCGGCCATCTCGGCCGCGGCCGCGAGGCCTCGGCGCACGTACACATCCACGACGTGGCGCTTGTAGTCCGCGGAGCCGCGGACGTCGGTCGCCGGTTGTGCCGCTCCGGCCGCGAGGCGTCCGGCTTCTGCGAAGGCGGACTCGCCCGGAGAAGCACCCACGAGAGAGGCTTCGGCGGCGTTCGCCTTCAGGTTCGTGAGCCCCACCGAAGTGAGGCCGATGCCGGCTCGCCCGATCGATCCGTTCTCGAGCGTCAGGAAGATGGCGGCCGCGACGGTGGCGAAGTCACCAACCCTTCGCTCGAGCTTGAGGTAGGTCCCACCGGACCGTCGGCTCGGTGAGGGGACTCGGACTTCGGTGAGCAGCTCGTTCGCGGCGATCGAGCTCTGGAAGGGACCTTCCGCCAGGTCGACAGCCGCGATCTCGCGCTCGCCATCGCTGCTGCGGACGACGACCGTGGCGCCAAGAGCCAGCATCACCGACCCCAGGTCGCCGGAGGGATCGGCGTGCGCGAGCGATCCGCCGATCGTGCCGAGGTTGCGAACGATCGGGTCCGCGATCGTGGGCGCCGCCGCGGCGATCGTGGGGTACCGATCCCTGATCACGTCCGAGGCAGCGAGCGTGTTGTGGCGGACCAGCGCCCCGATCCTGAGGAATCCTTCGGTCTCCTCGATGGCATCCAGTCCCGCGATCCGATTGACGTCGATCAGGCGGGCCGGCGCGGCGAAGCGGAGCTTCATCAGCGGGATCAGGCTCTGCCCACCGGCGAGGACCTTGGCGTCCTCTCCATGCTCTGCCAGGAGCTGCAGAGCCTCCTCGAGTGTGTCGGCTCGGTGGTACTCGAACGGTGCCGGGAGCATCTCGTGAACCCCCTATCTCGGCAAGGGTCGCGTTTGGGGGCGACCCGACTAATGGTGATACGGCCCGGGAGGCTGCTCAGCCTTCCGGAGCGTGGTCATCCTCCTCCTGGTCGGGGTGACCGGCAAATCGGTTCAGCGCTCGCCCCCGAGCGTGGGAGTAACGTTGGCGCGCTTCCCCTCTAGGAGGCAGACGTGAGCGAGTCACCCGGCGGCAGGTTCGAGACGTTCGATGTGAACCAACGCTTCGTCGTGGTCCGCGACGATGAGGGATACGGCGTGTGGCGGCTCGAGGAGCTGGACGAAGGGGAGCCCATCGAGCGGTTCGCCGACGACGAGCGCGGGTACGAGGCGGCGACTTCCCGGTGGAGGGAGCTCACCGCCGACGCCGGCCGCGCCGTCTGGCTCGATCGGCTGAAATGGGTCGTGCTGGTCTCGGCAGTCGTGTGGACGGTGTCAGGTGTGATGACCGGCCTCCTCTACTTCGAGGTCTCCCCGTTCGGCCCGCGAGGTTTGTTCCAAGAGCTCTTCAAGTGGGGTCAGGTCGCCGACTCGACGGCACACCCGCTCACGCTCGGCGGGTCCGCCCTGTACGTGATCTTGTGGCTGGAAGGTCGGCGGGTTCGCTGAGCCTTCTGGTTTCCCCCGCAAGGCGTTCGGGTATCAGGGCCCCGTGGACTTCCGAAAAGGGGCGAAGCTCGACCCCACGCAGGTCGAGGACCGCCGCGGCATGCGGGGCGGTCGCGGCGGTCGCGGCGTCGCCGTCGGTGGCGGTGCAGGGATCGTCGGCGTCATCGTCGTCCTGCTGATCACCGTCCTCGGCGGTGGGAACATCGACCTGAACGCGCTCGAGTCGCTCGACGGCGTGACGGCGGGTGGCCAACAGCAGCAGGGCGAAGTCATCGATGAGTGCAAGACCGGCGAGGACGCCGAGAAGAGCCGGGACTGCCGTCTGATCGGGACGGTGAACAGCATCCAGGCATATTGGACCGGGGCTCTGAACGGATATCGCCCCGCTGTGACGGTGTTCTTCTCCGACTCGACGAGCACCGGCTGCGGTGCGGCGACCTCCGACGTGGGTCCCTTCTACTGCCCGGCGGACCAGAAGGTCTACGTCGACCTCGGGTTCTTCCAGGAGCTGCAGGCGCGGTTCGGCGCCGAGGGTGGTCCGTTCGCAGAGGCCTACGTCCTCGCGCACGAGTACGGGCACCATGTGCAGAACCTCACGGGCGTTCTGGAGCAGATCGGTGGCGACCGGGAGGGTCCCCAGAGCGCGGCCGTGCGGGCGGAGCTCCAGGCCGACTGCTACGCCGGGGTATGGGCGGCCAACGCGGACGAAGGGATCCTGGCCTCGGTCACGGAGCAGCAGATCGCCCAGGCACTGGATGCGGCTGCCGCGGTCGGCGACGACCGCATCCAGCAACAGACCCAGGGCCAGGTCAATCGCGAGTCCTGGACGCACGGCTCCTCGACGCAACGCCAGAAGTGGTTCCGCACCGGATACCGCGGCGGCAACCCCAACGACTGCGACACGTTCTCCGGCGGGATCTAACCAACGGGAGCCCTATCCGGGCCGCGCCTCCGTGCCCGGCCGAGGCCGATCGTGGATCGGCCCACGCCGGTCCCGCAGGAACCCGCCCTCTCTTCGACGCTTCACCGCCACGATCTCCGCGACGATCGCCTGGGCGATCTCCTCAGGGCCTTCACCGCCGAGGTCGAGCCCGGCCGGGCCGTGGATGCGGGCGCGGTCTTCGTCGCCGATCTGGACGCCCTCGTCGCGCAAGTCCATCAAGAGCCGCTCGGTCCGGGCGCCGGGGCCGAGCAGGCCGATGTAGGCGGCGGGGGAGCCGATCAACGAGCGCGCGTACTCCTTGTCACGGAGGAAGTTGTGGGTCATCACGACCGCGAACGTGCGCTCGTCGATGTCCGCTTCCTTCGCCGCGTCCCGCGGATCGTCCAGCGGGACGAAACCGGCCGCACCGGGGAATCGCGCAGGAGTCAAGAAGTCCGGCCGGTCGTCAACCACCGTCACGTTCCATCCGAGCACCGAGGCGACCCGAACGAGCGGGATCGCGTCGTGGCCGGCTCCGCACACGACGAGGCGAAGGGGCGGGTCCAGTACCTCCACGAACGCCCGGACGCCCTCGACCAGCGTGCGGACCTCGGATCGCTCTTCTCGGAGGCGCGCGATCGCGGCTTCCAC
>JBKKAE010000199.1:0-3916 GCA_046714835.1 Actinomycetota bacterium
CCCCCATCCGGGTCAGCACCTCGGCGATCTCCTCGGGGAACATCGAGCCGCGGACCTGCGCGAGGTACATCGCGAGGATGTACTGCGACACCATCTGGGTCGCGAACGTCTTCGTCGCGGCCACGCCGATCTCGGGACCGGCGTGCATGTAGATCACGCCGTCGGCCTCCCGGGCGAGGGAGGAGCCCACCGTGTTCGTCACCGCGAGCAACGGCGACCCCTGGCGGCGTGCGTGTCGCGCCGCCTCCAACGTGTCGATCGTCTCCCCCGACTGCGACACCGCGAGTGTCAACGTGTCGCGGCCGAGGACCGGGTCCCGGTACCGGAACTCGCTCGCGATGTCGATCTCGACCGGCAGGCGCGTCCAGTGCTCGATCGCGTACTTCGCCACGAGACCCGAGTGATACGCGGTGCCACAGGCGACCACGAACACCTTGTCGACCTCACGCAGCACGTCGTCGGAGATCCGGAGGTCGTCCAGGACGAGTCTGCGGTGCTCGTCGACCCGCCCGACCAGCGTGTCCCGGATCGCCGCCGGCTGCTCGTGGATCTCCTTCAACATGAAGGTGTCGAAGCCACCCTTCTCCGCCTTCGCGGCGTCCCAGTCAACCGTGATCGACTCCGGGTTCGCCGGGCTGCCGTCGAAGTCCGTGAAGATCGCTCCCTCGGCCCGGACCTCGTCGATGCGACCCTCGTCAACCGGGATCACGGTGGACGTCCGTCCCAGGATGGCCGGGATGTCCGAGGCCAGGATCATCTCGCCCTCGCCGACCCCGACCACCAACGGCGAGGCGACCTTCACCCCGACCAGTAGCCCGGGCTCTTGCGAGGAGAGGATGACGAGCGAATAGGCCCCCTCGAGCTCCTTCACGGTGCTCCGGACGCCCTCCACCAGCGGCTCGCCCTCCCGGAGCCGTTCCTCGATGAGATGAGCGACGAGCTCGGTGTCGGTCTCGGAGGCGAGCGTGTGACCGTCCTTCTCGAGTCGTGCCCGGAGCTGCGAGAAGTTCTCGATGATCCCGTTGTGGATCACGGCGACGGTGCCCGAGCAGTCCAGGTGAGGATGCGCGTTGCGGTCCGTGGGCGCGCCGTGCGTCGCCCAGCGCGTGTGCCCCATCGCGACCGTGCCGGCCGGATGGCCGTCGCTGTCCAGCGCCGTTTCGAGCTCCGCGAGCTTCCCTGCCCGCTTGACGACGGTCAGGTCGCCGTCGAGCACGGCGACGCCCGCCGAGTCGTATCCGCGGTACTCCAGACGTCGGAGTCCTTCGAGGACGATCGGGAGGGCTTCTTCGGGGCCTACGTAGCCCACGATGCCGCACATAGGGCAAGGAGCGTAGCAGCGCCCTGAAGGTTCCGGGAAAGGGAAGGGGTGCGGGCTCAGGTCCCCAAGTGCTCGCGCACCTCACCGGCGATCGCGTCGGCGTGACGCCGAGCGACTTCCTCCGTCTCCGCCTCGACCATGACGCGGACGAGGGGCTCGGTGCCCGAGGCTCGCACGAGCACGCGTCCGGAATCGGCGAGCTCCTCCTCCGCGACCCTGACCGCGTCCCAGACCGGAGCAGAATCGTCGAGCGCCGCGATGCTCCTCACGCGGACGTTCTCCATCACCTGGGGGTAGTGCTCCATCACCGTGGCGAGATCGGCGACCGTCCGACCGGTCCCGGCCGCGAGCGAGAGGAAGCGGATCGCGGTCAAGAGCCCGTCGCCGGTCGTCGCGTGGTCCCGGAAGATCAGGTGGCCGGACTGCTCGCCCCCGAGCATCACACCCTCCTCGAGCATCTCCTCGAGGACGTACCGGTCGCCCACCTTGGTGGCCGACACCGTGATCCCCGCGTCCCTCATGGCCCGATGGAACCCGAGGTTCGCCATGACGGTCGTGACCACCGCGTCGTGGGGCAGCCTTCCCCCTTCCTTCATCGCGATCGCGCAGGCGGCCAGGATCTGGTCGCCGTCGATCACCCGGCCACGATGATCCACGAACAGGGCTCGGTCGGCGTCGCCGTCGTGCGACACGCCGGCGTCGGCGCCGAGCTCCACGACCGCGGCGCCGGCCACTTCCGGGTGCAAGGCGCCGCAACCGACGTTGATGTTCCGGCCGTCGGGAGAGGCGTGGATCGCGTGGACGGTGGCCCCGAGTCGCTCGTAGAGCTGCGGAGCCAGCTTGGAGGCGGCGCCGTTGGCGCAGTCGACGACGATGGTCATCCCGTCGAGGCGAGCTCCCGCGGCATCCACGAGATGCGCCAGGTATCGCTCACGGCCACCCCTGAGCACCCGGATCGAGCCTTCGGCGACGGTCACCGGGACCGGATCTCGGAGGGCCGCCTCGATCTTGTCTTCGACGCCGTCGGGCAGCTTCATCCCGTCGCGGCCAAAGAACTTGATGCCGTTGTACTCGGGTGGGTTGTGGGAGGCGGAGATGACCACGCCCGCATCGGCACCGGCATCGATCGTCAGGAACGCAACCGCCGGCGTGGGCTCGACCCCTGCCAGGAGCACGTCCCCTCCGGCCTCATGGATGCCGCTCACGAGCGCGTCCTCCAGCCACGTGCCCGACTCACGGGGATCGCGACCCAGGAGGAAGACAGGACGATGCCCGGCCTCGACAGCCAGCACTGTCACGGCTGCCCGGCCGAGCCCGCGCGCCAACTCCGCGGAGAGCTCGGAGCCCGCGACACCTCGGACGCCGTCGGTCCCGAAGAGACGCCCCATGGGCAGGTGATGCTACCTGCGGGCGGCGGACGCGGGGAGTGGGTCTACTTCAAGGTGCGGCCGGAGCCGCTCGCCTCGCTCCGCACGGCGCTTTCCGCCTGACCGGTCAGGTCGTCGAGCAGCGTCTTGACGCGGACGTCGATCTCGTCCCTGATCGCGCGAACCTCCTGCAGGGACTTCCCGGCAGGGTCGGTGAGCTCCCAGTCCTCGTAGCGGATGCCGGGGAACACGGGGCACGCGTCGCCGCAGCCCATCGTGATCACGACGTGAGCGGCACGCACGACCTCCTCTCGAAGGAGCTTCGGCCGCTCGGCCGAGATGTCGATGCCGATCTCCGCCATGGCCTGGAGCACCGCGGGGTTCAAGCGGTCGGCGGGCTCGGAGCCGGCCGACCGCACCCGCACCCGGCCGGCGGCGTGCCGCTCGAGCAGGGCGGCCGCCATCTGGCTTCGACCCGCGTTGTGCACGCAGACGAACAGGACCTCGGGCGGGTCGGACATGGTGGTTCGCTCCATACGAGACGCAGGATAGCCCGCTCGAGGTGGTGCGGAGCGGACACCGCTGGGACCCGAGATGAACGTTCGTGGACGCTTCACCGGCGCCGAGCGATGATGGACCCGTGAAGCTGGTTCGCATCTATGAGACGGCCGACCCGATCCGTGGCCTCCTGGTCCGCGGGCTCCTCGAGGCAGAAGGGATCGACGTGCTCGCGAAAGGCGAGGGCGCCGGCCCGTACCGCATGGGACCCGTGATCCTGTTCGTGCCGGAGGATGCATCCGATCGCGCGCGCGAGCTCATCGCCGCGTCGGAGGCCGGTTCGCTCGCGTTGCAGCCCGGCGAGGATCTCGCGGTGGACACGAGCCTGGACTAGCTGTGTTTCCAGGGACGAGCAGCGCCGCGAGCCGCCTCGCCATCTTCCGGAGGGTCGGTCACGCCGGAGCGTCGATCCGCGTTCGCTCAGAGCCCGGGACGATCGTGACCGAGCTCCGGGTGATGACGACGTCGACCGATGCCGCGTTGTTCGAATCGCTCGTTTCGATCAGCCGGCCCCCCGGCCGATCCGTGGCGATGGGATCGGCGACCGACACGAGCCGGTAGGTGCCGTCGGCGACGGTCGAGATGTTGATGAACTGATCGGGCAAGAAGGCGGAGTACGTGTCGCCCATCCCCACCTTCAGTCCCTGACGGGTGTTCTGCCCACATGCAT
>JBKKAE010000200.1:0-2827 GCA_046714835.1 Actinomycetota bacterium
CCGCCCCGCGCGGCCGGGGGGCCGCCGACCCGGAGGGCATGTCTCTCCCCGACTGGGAGATCTTCGCGAGCCTCGCGCTGGCATGTGGTGGCGACCTCGGATTCGAGTCCCTCGGCGAGCTCCACGAGGAGATGGGCGAGCTCCTGGCACCGCAGGAGGCCGGACCGTCCGACGTGCCGCCGACGGCCGAGCCAACGACCGCTAACGACGGCCTCACGCTCTTCACTTACCCCCTGCTGGTGGACGAAGGTCGCCTGTCGGAGCGGGCCGACGAGCTGAAAGCCGCGCTGTCCGCCCCACCCTTCGTCGAGATCCACCCGGACGACGCAGGCGATCTGATCGATGGCGCAGACGTGCTGCTCAAGACTGCCGCGGGCGAGGTCACCCTCCCGGCCCGTGTGACCGAGCACGTCGCGAAGGGATCGGTCTTCGTCCCGTTCAACCAGGCGGGCTTCCAGGCGAACCGGCTGCTCGACGGCGAGTTCGTGACCTCCGTCACCGTCGAGCCCGTCGCGGAGCTCGTCGACGCCGAGACGGGAGCGGAAGCCTGATGGACTGGCTCGACTGGGTCCTGCTCGTGGCTCGGGTCGTGGTCGTCTTCTTCGGGCTGCTGATCTCCGTGCTGCTCTACATCTGGTTCGAGCGGAAGGTCATCGCGGACATGCAGACGCGCATGGGTCCGATGCGCGCCGGACCGCGCGGCCTGCTGATCACCTTGGCCGATGGGATCAAGCTCTTCTTCAAGGAGGGGATCCTCCCGACGAACGCGGACCGGCCCGTGTATCTGATCGCACCGGTGCTCGCGATGTTCCCGGGATTCCTCGCGTTCGCCACGATCCCGTTCGGGACGAGCGTCACGCTGTTCGGCCGGAAGCTCGACTTCCAGCTCGTGGACCTCGACATCGGGATCCTGTGGGTCCTCGCGATGACGTCGATCATGGTCTACGGCGTGGTCCTCGCGGGCTGGTCCAGTGGGTCGAACTACCCGCTGCTGGGCGCCGTCCGCTCGTCGGCCCAGATGATCTCCTACGAGGTCGCGATGGGTCTCTCCCTGGTCGCCGTGCTGATGTACAGCGGTCACCTCTCCTTCTCGGAGATCGTCGCGGCGCAGGACCGTGTGTGGAACGTCGTCCCGATGTTCCCGGCCTTCGTCATCTACCTGATCTGCGCGATCGCGGAGACCAACCGCCCGCCGTTCGACCTCGCCGAGGCCGAGACGGAGCTCGTGGCCGGCTTCCACACCGAGTACTCGGGCATCACGTTCGCGATGTTCTTCCTCGGCGAGTACGTCGCCACCGTGACGGTCGCCGCGATCGGCGTGACGCTGTTCCTCGGAGGCTGGCGAGGACCGGCCCCGGACTTCCTCCCGTGGCTCTGGCCGCTCCTGTGGTTCATGTTCAAGGTGACGGCGGTCATCTACGTGTTCGTGCTGATCCGCGCCACGCTCCCACGCGTCCGCTACGACCGCCTGATGGCGTTCGGTTGGAAGGTCCTGATCCCATTCGGGCTCGTGTGGATCTTGATCACGGGAGCGGTCGTCGTGCTTCCCGATCACCTCGACCTCGATCGAGGGACGGTGCTGACATGGGCCGCGATCGCGCTCGGCGTCACGTTGCTGCTCTCGTTCGTTCCCACCGGTCGGAAGACGGAAGAGGAGGCGACTCGATGAGCGAGGACGAGGGCAGGCGCGAGCGAACCTTCCTGGGGGACACGGGTGCCGTCCTGAAGGGGATGGCAACCGTCTTCAAGCAGACCTTCCGTCCGGATGACACCGAGGAGTACCCGAAGGTCATCGCCGAGATCCCCGAGCGAGCCCACACCGGCCGTCACCTGCTGAACCGGCACGAGAACGGCCTGGAGAAGTGCATCGGGTGCGAGCTCTGCGCGTTCGCCTGTCCCGCCGACGCGATCTGGGTGGAGGGCGAGGACAACGATCCGGAGAACCCGACGTCGCCGGGGGAGCGCTACGCGAAGGACTACCAGATCAACTACCTGCGCTGCATCATGTGTGGTCTCTGCGTCGAGGCGTGCCCGACGCGCGCGCTCACCCTCACGAGCTACTTCGAGATGTCGTACACGTCGCGCGAGGACGCGATCCTCACGAAGGAGCAGCTGCTCGAACCGCCGCCGGAGCTCGGCACCACCCCGGGGGCGAAGGAGGGCCTGTAAGGGTGCCGCTCGACAACGTCGTGTTCTGGGTCTTCGCGCCGATCTCGGTCGCGTCGGCGATCGGGATGCTGCTGATGCGGAACGCCGTCCACGCCGCGCTGTTCCTGGTCGTGAACTTCTTCTGCCTCGCGGTCTTCTACCTGATCCTCGACGCGCCGTTCCTGTTCGCCGTCCAGATCATCGTGTACGCGGGCGCGATCATGGTGCTGTTCCTGTTCGTGATCATGCTGCTCGGCGTGGATCGAGGGGACGATCTGCGCGAGCGGTTGGTGGCGCAGCGGCCCCTCGCGATAACCCTCGGGCTCGGGTTCGTGATCGAGATCGTGCTCGCGGTTCGCGCGGGGATCGGCTTCGCTACGAAGGCGCCGGCGGGGTTCGACGCCGTGAACGACCCGGGCAACACGCAGGCGATCGCGAAGGTTCTGTTCCGGGACTACTTCTTCCCGTTCGAAGCCACGTCGATCCTGCTCATCGGCGCCGCAGTGGCAGCCATGGTGCTGGGACAGCGCAAGGCCCGGGCCGTGACCCAGGCGGAGCTCGAGGCGATGCGCGAGATGGGGCCGTGAGGACGCCGATCGCGTACTTCGTCGTGCTCTCCGGCGTGTTGTTCACGCTGGGAACGCTCGGCGTGCTGCTGCGGAAGAACGCGCTGTTGATC
>JBKKAE010000201.1:0-8934 GCA_046714835.1 Actinomycetota bacterium
GTCGGCGTCGAGCGCCGTCTCCAGATCGATCACCCGCGGGAGCGGATCGTAGTCGCTCATGATCGCTTCAGCTCCAAACTTCGCGGCGGCGACCGAGTCGGCCACCACCACGGCCAAGGGGTCGCCCGCGAGCTTGACCGCGTCGATCGCGAGCGGCCAGTGGTCGGGGACGTTCGTATCGTCGCCTACGCGCCAGATCATCGGCAGGGGACCGGCCCAGTCACCGAGCAGGTCGCGGCCTGCGAACGCGGCGACCACACCGGGAACCTCCAGCGCGGGCCGCAGGTCGACGTCGTTGAATCGAGCATGGGCGAACATGCTCCGGACGAAGACGGCGTGCAGAGTTCCGGGGAGCGCGAGGTTGTCGATGAAGCGCGCCTTACCGGTGACCAGATCGAGGTCTTCGACCCTGGGCAGGGACCGACCGACGTACCTATCGCTCACGTCGCCTCGTTCCCTCCGGTCACAAGAGCACTCAGCACCCGTCCGCGCGTCGTCGGAAGCCCCGTCGTTCGCGCTCGGAAGCGCCGCTTCGATCCCTGGGCGACACCAGCGACGTCGGCTTGGTTTCGATAGACGAACGCGCTCGGAGCAACGACCATATGGTTCGTCCCCGAGAGGGTCAACCGGCGGAGTGCGGAACATCGTCGACAGCGTGAGACATGCTGTGCGTCGCCCTAGAGGGGAAGTCCGAGGATCCTGGCAGCGTTCGCCCCCAGGATCGCCTCTTTCTCGCCGGTCGAGAGCACAGGCAGATCCATGACGAGCTGGACCGTGTGGTCGAGGTCATACCAGGGGAAGTCCGTACCGAGCATGACGCGGCCGGGACCGATGTCCGCGATCATCCGGGCGAGGTCCTCGGCGCTCGGCGCGTTCGGGGCCCCGATCCATTCGATGATCTCACTCAGGTCGAAGGCGACCTGGGGAAAAGCCTTGGCCAGGTCCACGGTCTGTCGCCAGGCTCCGCCGCCCAGGTGAGCGAGCACCACGGTCATGCGGGGGAACTCGCGGAACACGTCGGCGAACGCGTCGGGCTCCGCGAACCGCTCCCCTGACTTTGCCGATCCCGTGTGCGAGAGCACCGCCAGCCCCATACGCTCACACGCCGTGTAGATGGGATGCATGCGAGGATCATTCGGCATGAACCGCTGCACCACGGGGTGAAGCTTGATGCCGCGGGCTCCTAGCTCCGTCATCTCGCGAAGGTGGTCGACGTTCTCCTCGGGCGACAGGGCCCAGGGGTCCACCGCAACGTACGGCGTGATCTGCGGTACGAAAGCCGCCGCGTCGAGCAGCCACCGGTTGAACGCCAGGAGACGACCGGGCAGGGCCGCTTCGATCTCGGCGACGGCGCTGGCGCGCTGCTCGGGGTCCAGGTCGGCCGCGAGGGAGGCGATGGCCTCTTCCCGGAACAGATCCATGCTGAACAGGTTCACGGCGATGCCATGGCTGAAGCCGGCGTCGGCCAGCGCGGTCACGGCGTCGTGGACGTCGCCGCTGTACGGGCCGAAATGCACGTCGGATCTGGCTCCGTACTCCCAGATCTCGTACCCGGACTTCCACCACTCCCCGACGGTCTTCGTCTCGTAGAGGTGCATATGAACGTCGACGAGCAACGGTTCAGTCATCTCCTTCTCCCCTCCCGGCTCCGCTCCTTCGGCGGAGTCCGCTCGACACCGGGCGACTTCCCGCCGGCCAGGTCGGTGCAGATGGCCGGTCGGAGGAACGATGGGATCCCGACGCAGCCCGATCCCCGGGCGAGCCCCCGTCTGTTGCCCTGAGTATGCTTGGAAGGAGCCGCGGCATCCGGCAGCGGGCGGAGGTTGCGAGTGTCGGAGGCCGGAACGTTCGTCCATGTCCCCGCGCGCGAAGCACGCGCGGTGAGAGTCGCGAAGGGATGCCGGTTCGGCGTCGTCGATGTCGAAGGAGG
The DNA here is from genome assembly GCA_046714835.1 of Actinomycetota bacterium. GTDB lineage: Bacteria > Actinomycetota > UBA4738 > UBA4738 > HRBIN12 > JAJNBA01. The sequence goes on from JBKKAE010000201.1 coordinate 1,931, forward strand.
CCAGGTCGTCGACCTGTTCGCCTTCGTTGCCGACGACGTCGACGAATACGCCAGCGCTGAGCACACGCGAGTGGCCGTCGACCGGTTGTTCCCGCAGGTCGGGCAGACGTTCGTGACGAACCGCCGCCGGCCGATGTTGCGCCTCGAGGATGACCGCTCTCCCGGTGTCCACGACATGCTGTGCGCGGCATGCGATCCGCTCCGCTACCGGTTACTCGGCGTGCGGGGGTGGCATGCGTCATGCGAGGAGAACCTGCATCTCGCCATGGCGGAGATGGGGTACGAGCGCGTACGGACCCCCCAGCCGATCAACCTGTTCATGGACGTGCGGGTCGAGCCGGACGGGTCCTTGTCCTGGGGGCCGGCGCCGACGAAGCCCGGCGATCACGTGGTCCTTCGGGCAGAGCTCGACTGCGTCGTGGTCGCGTCGGCTTGTCCGCAGGACCTGAACGAGATCAACCATCGCGATCCGACCTCCGTGGGGATCGAGCTCCTCGACGAGATACGCCGATAGCCGGCTCTCGGCCGCCTCCCCGCCCCGACTGGGCTTCGGGCCAGCGGAGCATCGGCGCGGACACGGAACTCCTCTCAGCTCTCCGACACCACCATCGCCTTCACGCAGAGCTTGTCGCGGCTCGCCTGGATCGCCTGCTCGGTGTCGTCGAGCGAGAAGGTGTGGGTGATCACGTCTTCGAACGGGTAGACGTCCGCGTACCGGGACAGGAACGCGAGCGATGTGCCGATCTGAGAGTTGGGATAGGCGTACGAGCCCAAGATGTCCACATCCAGGTTGACGATGTGCTGGGGGTTCAGCGGCATCGTCCCGTTGTCGGTGAAGTGGCCGAACTCGACGATCCGACCGCCCTTTCGCACCAGGCGCAAGGACTCGGCGAACGCGGGCGGCAAGCCCACCACCTCGACCACGACGTCCGCCCCGAGTCCGCGCGTCATCGAGCGCACCACCTGGACCCGGTCCTCGACTTCCGGCAGCTCTTCCATCGAGAGCACCTCGTCGAACCCGAAGCGAGAGGCCATCTCCGTGCGCATGGGGATCCGGTCGATACCGATGACGGGTTGGGCCCCCATGGCCCGCGCCGCCGCGCCCGTGAGGATACCGATCGGCCCTAGGCCTTGGACGACCACCGATCTTCCCAACCCCATACCTTCGCCCGCCGAGGGCATCCCCGGCGAGAAAGCCCGCTCCAGCGCGCGTGTGCCGCAAGCTATCGGGTCGGATAGCGCCGCCATCTTCAGGGACACGTTGGCAGGGAGCTTGAAGAGCCAGGTCTGCGGGAAGAGGTACGTCAGGTCGGCGTATCCCCCGCGTACGTGCGGCTCCTCGTCACAACCGAGGGTGATGCCGTAGATGTTCACGTTCTGACAGAGGTTCTGCCGCTGGGGAAGGAACCGGCAGTAGTAGCAGGTGCCGCACGACAGCGTGGTGCCGATCGCCACCGGGTCCCCGGGCCGCAGGTCCACGCCGTAGACATCGCGGGCGGGGAAGTCGGGACCCCACCCCTCGAGCACGCCGGCGAACTCGTGCCCCATCACGAGCGGCATGGGGACGGCGAGGTGCCCCGTGTACATGTGCGGGTCGGTGCCGCATACACCACAGTGCGTGACGCGGAGCACCGCGCCGTCGCGCGGCGGTGCCGACCCGGGGAAGCTCGCGATCTCGAGCTTCTCCGGGGCCCTCAGCACCGCCGCGCGGATCATCCCTTTCGCTCGCCTCCGCGAGCCCCCGGTCCCCTCACGACCTGTCAGCCGACACGGGAGCCCCCACTTCGCCGGTCCGAGCGGCCATCTTTCCGCGCATCCCGATCAGGTACGCGGCGCCCGCCACCACTCCTCCGACCAGCCAGCTGAGGTCGGCGCCGTTCAGGAAGTTCTTCGAGACATATCCCTGAAACTGCTCCACGAGGCCGAACTGGAAGTTCCAGCCGGCGAACAAGCCCAGGACGAAGGCCCCGATCCCGACCCAGTTGAAATCGCCGTAGGCGCTCCGGTCCGGGTCCGCGTAGAGCTGGTCCACGTCGATCCGCTGCTTCCTGAGCAGGTAGAAGTCGGCCAAGATGATCCCCGCCCACGGCGACATCCAGAGGATCAGGCTGATCATCCAGAAGTCGAAGCTCTGGGCGAAGTCGGGCGAGTTCAGGAAGAGGATGGTCACCGCGTAGCCGACGACTCCGGCGATGAGCCCCAGCACCAGTCGTGGCAGGCGGATGCCGGCGCTCGCCGCGGCGAGTGCCGAGGAGTACACGTTCAGGATGTTCGTGGCGATGGGCCCGTGGAGCACCATCAGCATGACCAGCACGGCGACGACGCCCCCGAACACCGACGTCACGAGCCTGGCCGGGTCTGCGCTGGCGGTGACGCTCGCGATCGAGGCCCCAAGGACGGCCAGCCAGACCGTCGGGACGAACATCCCGGCGAAGCTGTACCAGAAGACAGACTTCGAGGACACGGTCCTGGGCACGAAGCGGGAGTAGTCCGACGCCCACGTCACCCAGGAGATCCCCCAGCCGACGCCGATCGCCGTAACGAGGGCGGTGATGCTGGAGAAGTGGGCCGCGCCGGTCAGCTCCGTCGTGAGGCCCCAGTCCACCACCCCCGGCCTGGTCCAGGCCAGGAAGCTCATCAGCGCCATGATCCCCAGAGTGACCGGAACGGTGTACTTCTCGAAGGTCCGGATCAGGTAGAAGCCGTACACCCCGATCCCGACCTGGATGGCCATGATGACGGTGACGACGATGAACCGGATGGCGAAGGTGTCCTCGACCCCGAACTTGTCGAGGATGCCTACGGCGAGCAGGACCGGGAAGTACGTGTTGACGCCGATCCACCCCATCGTCATGAAGAACTGCAGCACGGAGGAGAGGTAGCCGCCTCGGCGCCCGAACGCGGAGCGGGACAGCACCATCTGATTCACCCCGGTCTTGTGGCCCATCACCGTCATACTCGCGAAGATCGCGCATCCGATGATGTTGCCGATGACGATGATCAGGATGGTCTCAACGAGGCCGAGGCCGAGCAGGATGCCGAGCGCTCCCAGCGCCCAGTTGATCGGCGCGATGTTGGCTCCGGCCCAGATCCAGAGCTGCTGCCAGCCCGTGGAGTCCTTGTCGGCCTCCGGGATCGGCTCGATGCTATGGGCGTCGAGCCGTGCTTCCGCAACGATCGTTTTCGCCATGTCCCCCTCCATCCTCGCCGGAAACTCTGTCTACTTTCCAAGCTCTGGGGCCGCTGCATCGGGTCGCGGATCACGTCAGCCCCGAGAACCTGCCGGCCGACGTGGGATCCGCTATACGAGGACTTCGGTCAAAGACCACCCCCCTTGGCCACGATGGATCCTTGAGAGCCGACGCGGTGGGTAGCTCGTGGTATGGGGGTGAAGGTGATCTCCTGCTCCCACCCCCGGCCGACCACGCGCGTCCTCGCCGGCTCCGTCTCGGCCACGACATGCCCCCCTCGAACCACGTATCGCACGGCCGGCCGCAGGCGGATGGCTTCGATCTCGTCCGCGCAGTCCAGGACGATGAAGTTGGCCGGCTTCCCCGGGTCGATCGTCCAGTCGCGGCCGGCCCCCGCGAGCGGGTTCGTCGTCACCATGTCGTAGGAGCGGAACAGCTCCGATCGGCCGCTCATCTGGCACTGGTGCACGAGCATGAACAGCGCATCGAGCATCGAGCCGCTGCCCAGCGGGTACCAGGGGTCCATGATGCAGTCGTAGCCGCATGCGACGTTGACCCCGGCCGCGTCGAGCTCCTTGACTCGAGTGATCCCCCGCCGTTTCGGGTAGGTGTCGAAGCGCCCCTGCAAGAGGATGTTCGTCAATGGGTTGGCGACGATGGTCACGCCGGCTCGCTTGAGGATCTGGAGCAGCTTGAACGCGTACGCGTCGTTGTAGCTCCCCATCGCGGTTGTGTGGCTTGCCGCGACGCGCCCCTGCATGCCCTCGCGCATGGTGTGAGCGAGGACGTGCTCCAGGAAACGAGACTGATCGTCGTCGGTCTCGTCGCAGTGCAGGTCCAGGGGGGCGTCGAACTCCCTGGCCAGCTCGAACGCGAATCCGACCTCCTCGATCCCGTCTTCTCGGGTCCACTCGTAGTGCGGGATACCTCCCACGACATCGCAGCCGAGCTCCATCGCCTTGCGCATGAGCGCCTTCCCGTCCGGGAAGTTCAGGACGCCATCCTGGGGGAATGCGATCAGCTCCAGCTCGACCAGGTCCTTCAGCTCCTCTCGCAGCTCCAGGAGGGCTACCAGCGCGATGAGCTCCGGGTCGCACACGTCGACGTGACTTCGGATGAAACCGGTCCCTTGAGCAACCTTCCACAGGACCGCTTGGCGGGCACGCCGTTTCACGTCGTCGTGGCTGAGATCCTTCTTGCGATCGGCCCAGGTGAGGATGCCCTCGATCAGGGTTCCGGACTCGTTGTGCCGAGGCTCGCCGACCGTGAGCGCGGCGTCCAGGTGGATGTGCGTGTCGGCGAACGGGGGAGACACGAGGCTACCCGCGGCGTCCAGCTCCCTGGCCGTCCCGTCGTTCCGAACCGTCCCCGCGCTGACGACGGCGTCGATCCGCCCCTTCTCGACGGCGACGTCGAACAGCGCGCTTCCTCGTTCACGCGTTGGATATATCCTCGCGTTCCGAACGACGAGGTCCACACGGCCGCCTCTCTCGAGCGGCGAGATTGTACATCCGCCGCCTGCGCTGGGCAGATTAGTCGTGGAACCCGCGGATCGCGTGTGAGATGAGGGGCGGGGGCTTGAGCGGTTCGCTGGGTGGGGTGGAGTTCGGCATCGGGATCCCGCAGGTACAGGCCGAGCCCCGGATCGACGTCCAACGGATCCACCGGTTCCTGGCGCGGGTCGAGGACCTGGGATATGCGAGCGCCTGGGTCTTGGAACAGCCGATAGGGACGGTCTCCACCCTCGAGCCGGTGACCCTTCTCGCCCACGCCGCCGCCGTCACCCGCCGCGTCGGATTGGGGGCGGCGGTGATCCTCCTGCCGTTGCGGACCCCGATGGTCCTCGCCAAGGAGCTGGCCACGGTCGACCAGCTCTCTCGAGGACGTCTGGTGGCGGGCCTGGCCCTCGGAGGAGGGCGGGAGCGCTACCAGGCGTTCGGACTATCGCCCGAGGGTCGGGTTCGCAGGTTCGAGGAGGCGGTCCGGCTGCTGCGGCTCTTGTGGGCCGAGCCATCCGTGACGTTCCACGGAGAGTTCTGGCAGCTCGACGACGTGGCCGTCGAACCGAAGCCGTTCCAGCGGCCGCATCCCCCCCTGTGGTTCGGCGGCGGTTCGCCTCCAGCGATACGACGGGCGGCGCGGATGGCCGACGGGTGGATCGGGGCGGGCTCGTCGAGCACCGAGGAGTTCCGGCTCGCGGTCGAGGGCCTGCGGGAGGGCTTGAAGGTTGAGGCACGGGACCCCTCCTCGTTCCCGGTGGCCAAGCGGGTGTACGTGGCGGTCGACTCGCACCCCGAGCGGGCCCGCTCGCGCCTGCGTCGATGGTTCGCGCTGTTCTACGACGACCCGGATCTGGTCGACCGCGTCGCGGTGTTCGGACCTCCGGACGCGTGCGTCGCCGGCCTTGCCGCCGTGGCTAGGGCGGGAGCCGGGCTCATCGTGTTGAACCCGGTGTTCGACCAGGAGGAGCAGGCGGAGGTACTCGCCGCGGAAGTCGTCCCCCGGCTCTCCGGGGAGCGGGCGGGATGAGCGAAGGGCCGTGGCCTAGCTCATGTAGCGTTTCCGAGACAGGAAAGGGGTGAACATGCTCTCCTTCGGCGTCACGTTCATGCTGGACCCTCCGGCGTCGCGGGTGGTCAAGTGGGCCAAGCTTGCCGAGGACAACGGGTTCGACTACGTCTGGGCGTGGGATTCGAACGTCCTGTGGCAGGAGCCCTACCCGGTCTTCTCGCTGATCGCCGCCGGCACCGAGCGGGTCAAGATCGGAACCTGCGTCACGAACCCGGCCACGCGGGACGTCACCGTCACGGCCAGCGCGCTCGCGACGCTGAACGAGATCTCCGGCGGCCGGATGGTCATGGGGATCGGCCGCGGCGACAGCGCGAGGCGCGTGATCGGCAAGCCTCCGGTCACCGTCGCGCACCTGGAAGAGGCCTGCCGCATGGTCAAGGATCTCGTCGAGGGACGCGAGGTGGACTATGAGGGCACGCGGACGCAGCTGAAGTGGGCGAGCGGCACGCTGCCGGTGTGGGTGGCAGCGTACGGACCGAAGGCGCTGCGCTGCGCCGGGCGCGTGGCCGACGGGCTCATCATGCAGCTCGCCGACCCGTACATCATCGAGTGGTCGCTGAAGTACGTTCGCGAGGGCGCCGAGGAGGCCGGGCGGCGCTTCGAGGATATCCAGATCATGAGCGCAGCCCCCGCCTACGTCACCGACGACCTCGGCCACGCGAGGGACCAGGTGCGGTGGTTCCCGGCCCTGGTCTCCAACCACGTCGTCGACCTCGTGAAGCGGTACGCCGACACGGATCTGCCCCAGGAGCTCACCGACTACATCGCGGCCAGGGACCACTACGACTACGCCGATCATGGGCGCACGGGCGCCGAGCACGCGTCCTTCGTCACCGACGAGGTCGTAGACCGCTTCTGCGTGATCGGCAACGCCGAGCGGTGCCTCGCCAAGCTCCACGAGCTGGAAGCCCTCGGCGTGCACCAGTTCAACATCTACTCGATGGTCGACGACCCCGGGGCCGTGATCGAGAGCTTCGGCCGCGACCTGATCCCAGCGTTCACGTGAGAGGGGAGGTGGTCAGCTCGGTGTCGACCACCGCCGGTTCGGGGCACGTCCGGAGCGTGATCTTCGTCCTCCAAGCTCCCTCCACAGGGCTCGTGACCTGTTTTCAGCCCGCAGGCCAGCAGCGCCATCGTTCGACCTCCACCGCGAGCGCCGGCCCCTTCGGTGGCTGCCCGCGCTCCTGGGGATACCTGTCGAGGAGCAGGCTCAGCGCCCGCTCGAGCTTCGGCCCCTCGTCG
>JBKKAE010000202.1:0-2987 GCA_046714835.1 Actinomycetota bacterium
ACCCATACCACAGCCTCGTGAGTCCACTGATCTCGAGATGTCTCCTTCTTCGTCTCGAGCCTCTCGAGGGCGAGGAGATCAGAAGTCTGTTGGAGCTCGCGATCGTCGATGCCGAGCGAGGGATGGGCACGCTCGGCGTGTCACTCACCCCCGACGCGCTCGATCACCTCGTCGAGCTGTCGGCCGGCGATGCTCGAGCCGCGCTCACCGCACTCGAGGCGGCCGTCCTGCTCGCCGACGCGGGCGAAACCCTGATCGACGGAGCGCGGGTCGCGGACGCCGTGCAGAAGCGCATCGTCGCGTACGACCGCGGCGACAACCATTTCGACGTCGTGTCCGCCTTCATCAAGAGCATGCGTGGTTCGGATCCGGACGCGGCGCTCTTCTGGCTCGGCAGGATGATCCATGCCGGCGAGGACCCCCGGTTCATCGTCCGGCGGATGGTGATCTTCGCCTCCGAGGACGTCGGGCTGGCCGATCCATGGGCGTTGTCGGTCGCCGTGGCCTCGGCCCACGCGCTCGAGCATGTCGGCATGCCGGAGGCGCGTTTCAACCTCGCCGAGGCGGCGCTGTATCTCGCTCGCGCACCCAAGTCGAACTCGGTGACCGACGCGCTCGACAAGGCGATGGTCGACGCTGACTCGACCGACTCCGTCCCTGCCCACTTGCGCGATGCGCACTACGCGGGCGCAGCCAAGCTCGGACACGGCGAAGGCTACGAGTATCCCCACGACTTCGAGGGGCACCACGTGGAGCAGCAGTATCGCCCCGAGCGGTTCGACGACGTCGCGTACTACCAGCCGTCCGGCCAGGGCGAAGAGGTCGAGGTCGAGCCGGGGACCGGCGCGCCGATCGAGGAGCCGGCCGAGGACTGAAGCGTCTCCGATGCCGTGGGTATGCTGGGCCGACGCCCACCCACGATGGAACAGACCGGAGGTAACGGATGACGCTCCTGGCTCTCACCGGCGGCGAGACAGCCCTGATCGTATTGGCCGCGTTCTGGGGACTCCTGGTCCTGTTCCTCTGTCTGGTGCTGCTCAACACGTTCCGGGTGCTCGAGGCGACGCGCCTCACTGTCGACGCCATGCGCGAGGAGACCGTTCCTTTGCTCCGCGAGATCAAGGGGTCCGTCGAACGGACCAACGGTCATCTCGACCGTGTCGGTGGCGTGCTGGACTCGGTCGGCGGCATCGTGGGGCGGGTGGAGCGGCTGACGGGGCTGATCGAGCACGCTGCCGCGAGCCCGATCATGAAGTTCATCAGCGTCGGCGCCGGCGTGAAGAAGGCCGCCGAGTCGTTCGGCAAGAAGAAGTCGAAGGGCGGGCCGTCGGCGCCGGGCACGACGGCGCCCTGACATGCGCCGGGGCTTCTGGGTCGCACTCGGGCTGGGCGCCGGCGCGACCGGCGCCGTCCTCACGTCCCGGTGGGCGAAGCGTCAGGCCAACAAGGTCAAGCCGGCGACACTCGCGCGAGAAGCGAAAGGCGGTCTGATGGACCTGTCCAAGCTCGTGGCGGAGTCGATCGAGGAGGGGAAGCGGGCGATGGAGGAGCGGGAACGCGAGCTCCGCGCCGAGATGGACCCCTCCACGGTCCACGAGCCCGACCCCGACGAGCCAACCGCCGCCTGAGATCCGCGGGAGCCCGTCGGTAGACTCGGCTCGTGGAGGGGGAACGCATCCGCGAGCTGTTCCTGTCGTTCTTCGAAGAACGCGAACACAAGCGCGTCCCCAGCTCGTCGCTGATCCCCCCGCCGGAGTCGGGGCTGCTGCTCACCAACGCGGGGATGAACCAGTTCATCCCGATCTTCCTCGGCCAGGCCGATCCCGAGTATCCGCGGGCCGTCACCGTCCAGAAGGTGATGCGCACCAACGACATCAACAACGTCGGTCGCGACGCCCGTCACGAGACGTTCTTCGAGATGCTCGGCAACTTCTCGTTCGGCGACTACTTCAAGGCCGACGCGATCCGGTGGGCGCATGAGCTCGTGACCGAGGGCTACGGGATCGACCACGACCTCCTGTGGGCCACGGTGTTCGAGACGGACGAGGAGGCCGTCGAGGGCTGGGTCGACGGCGTGGGGCTCGCACCGGAGCGGATCGTCCGGCGGGGCATGCTGGATGCGAACGGCGAGCTCGCGAACTACTGGCACACGCACACGTCCGGTCCGGGAGGCCCGTGCAGTGAGATCTTCGTCGACCGGGGCCCGAAGTACGGACCCGACGGGGGTCCCGACGTCGACGAGGAGCGCTTCATGGAGATCTGGAACCTGGTCTTCATCCAGGACCAGGTCGACGAGAAGCTCCGGGTCACCGGGTCGCTACCGGCGAAGAACGTCGACACCGGCTCGTCGCTCGAGCGTGTGGCGATGCTCCTCCAGGGCGTGGAGAACGTCTTCGAGACCGACCTGCTCAGGCCGATCCTCGAGGTCGCCGAATCGTTGTCCGGGAAGACCCACGGCGGCGATCCGACCGCCGACATCTCCCTGAAGGTGATCGCCGAGCACGGCCGCGCCACCGCGTTCCTGATCGCGGACGGCGTGCAGCCCTCGAACGGAGGGCGCGGGTACATCCTGCGCCGGATGCTTCGCCGCGTCGTGTCGCACGCGCGGCGCCTGGGCATCGAGCGCTCCATGATGGATCCGATCATCGACGTCGTGGTGGATCGATTCGGCGACGCCTACCCCGAGCTCCGGGAGAACGAGGCGTTCATCCGGCAGGTGTCGGGATCTGAGGAGGAGCGGTTCGCCGCCACCCTCCGCCAGGGATTGGTGGTGTTCGAGGATGCGAAGTCGCGGGCCGAGGAGAGCAGGATCACCGGCGAGGACGCATTCAAGCTCTCCGATACCTTCGGATTCCCCCTGCAGCTCACCGAGGAGCTCGCCGCGGAGGCGGGGCTGACCGTCGACGGCGATCGGTTCGCGGAGCTGCTCGAGGAGCAGCGGGGCCGCGCCCGCGCCGCCGCGAAGAAAGTGCCGATCGGCCTCGACG
>JBKKAE010000203.1:0-3471 GCA_046714835.1 Actinomycetota bacterium
CCTGGATGCCGGTCCTCGAGGTCCGGCCGTGCCATCACCAGCACGAGGATCGGACGGGTGGCGACGCGTTCGATCGCCAGCCGCAGCGTCTCGACGAACGTCGCCTCCGCCCAGTGCAGGTCCTCGATGACCAGGATGACCGGGGCCTCCTCGTCGGCCGCTGCTGCCAGCACACGTCCCCAAGCGTCGGCGATCTCTTCGGCCGGGATCGTCGCCCCGCCTTCGGCGGAACCGAGGCCCAAGACGGTGGCGAGGCGGATGACGAGCCAACGGCGCTCGGAGTCGTCGCCTTCCACGAGCTCGGCGAGGCGCCCGAGTGCCTCACTCGCAGCCTGCGGGTCGTCGGATGCTGCGATGCCGGCCAGTGCACGCAACGTGTCGGCGACCGGGGCGAACGTCGCGCCTTCGCCGTACGGCAAGCACCAGCCCCTGAGCAACCGGGCCGATGCACCGAGACTCTCGCCCAACGCCTGCACCAGTCTCGTCTTCCCGATCCCGGGCTGTCCGAGGACCGTGACGGTGCGGCTCGACGATGTTCGACACACTTCGTCGAAGGCGCGCTTCAGGACGCCAAGCTCCCGTCGCCGGCCCACGAACGCCGAGGCGGCGAGATCGGGAACGGCGGCGGTCGCTCTCTCGCCCACGACCCGCCACACCTGGAGCGGCTCAGCCTTCCCCTTCACCGCGGCGGGCGGCATGGCCTCCAACTCGAACAGGTCCTTCACCCGCCGAGCGGTCGACTCACCGACGACGACGGATCCCCTGGGGGCGAGCGACTGCATCCGCGACGCCGTGTTCACCACATCGCCGGCCACTGCCTCACCGACCTGCGGACCGGCTCCGAACGCCACGATCGCCTCTCCCGTGTTCACCGCGACGCGGACCGCGAGGTCAGGGTCGGCGCGACGGAGATCCTCCATCGACTCAAGGATCCGCAAGGCGGCGTGAACAGCCCGGATCGGATCGTCCTCGTGAGCGATGGGGGCGCCGAAGACACCCATCGCCGCATCGCCGATGAACTTGTCGAGGGTGCCGCCGTACCGCTCGATGTCGGCTTTCACGCGGGTGTGGAAGGGCACGAGCGTCCGGCGGACGTCTTCCGGATCGGCCCGATCCGACCGCTCCGTGAACCCGACGAGGTCGACGAAGAGGACGGAGACGACACGACGCTCGTGTGTCCGTGGGGCGCTCGAGGAGCTGACGAGGGCGGCGCCGCACGTGGGACAGAACCCCGCCCTCGGCGGAGTTGCCGCACCGCACGTGGAACAGGTATCCACGCGCCGAGTCTACGGAGGAGCGCTCCTCAGCCGTGTGAGACGGTGGTTGCGAACCGTGCAACTTGTGATCAGCCACAGCTGGGCGCTTCCATCCCAGACGCCACGGCGGCGAAAGGTGTTCGCTACGTCGATCAGGGATGCGAAACCAACCCGAGCCACGCGTCCTCGTCAGCCTGGCCCGACTGGTTCGAGTAGTAATGCGTGAGGAAGAAGACGTCGCCGAACTTCTCGTAGCCACCGGCGCTCCGGCTCACACGAGCGCGACATCGAACCCCTGGCGCGCCATCTCGTCCGAGACGCGCATCCAGCGATCTCGTACTCCTCCGGCGGGAAGTAGAGGTCGATGGACGGTCGTGTGACCACGCTAAGCGTCGGTCTGACCAGTGCCGTCCTCCGCGGCCTCCCCACGCATCTCGGCCTCGACTCCACCCTTGCTATCGAACGTGAGCGAGTACACCTCCTGGCCCTTCGGGTACTCCTTGGTCGGACGGCTCTCCCGAGTGGCGGTCATGCCCAGCGCCTCGTAGATCCCGTTCTGCTCGTCGTGGAGGTGCTCGCCCAGGTAGACGTTCGCGAAGATCTCCTGCGGCCGCGACGCTGCGTTCACCATCCGCACGGCGCCGACCACCGGTGGCCCGACCAGGGTGACCTCGCCGGCGATCTCCACCAGGAATCCCGGGCCGGCGTCGAGGCCGATCGACAGGCCGACACCGTCGGAGAGGTTCCGCGAGTTCCGGCGGAAGTCCTCGAGCACGCGCCGATGGAAGAGGTCGATCAGCTCGTGCGCGGTGTGTGCCAGGTTGCCGGCCGCCTCCACGAATCGCCGCTGGTACTCCTCCTTCGGTGTCGAAGGGGCGATCCAGTACGCGAGGAACCCATCGCCGGTGAACTTGTCGAACCACCCGCCCGGCGACCCGATCCCGCTTCGAACGGCGGAGACGAACTTGTCCATGATCTTCGCGAACTGCTCGAAATGGACGGCTTCCTTCATCAGCAACGTCGACTCCCGGATGTCTGCGGCCATCACGAACATCTGCAGGGGCGTCGTGTCGAGGATCGCGTCGAGCAGCTGCTCCCGTTGGAAGCGCTCTTCCCAATCCGGCGGTGCGTGGGAGTCGAGGAGCCCCGCGATCCGCGCTCGCTCCTCATCGCGGTGCGGTTCCGGCTCGGTGGTCTCTTCGTCGGGCATGCCGACGGAGCCTAGCGGGACGTACCCGATCAGCGGGGGCGGCCTTCTCGGAGTGCAGCGACGGACTTGGCGATGCGCCGCTGACGGGTCTCGTCCGTCTTCGCTCCTTCGATCGAGGACACATGCCAGCCCTTGTTGCTGTTGGACAACGCGTCGAACGTCTTCTTCGCCTTCGCGTCCTTCTTGAGCGCCGCGGCGAAGTCCTTCGGCAACTCCACCACGCGGGGCGCCGTGTCGAGCTCGACGTCGACGTCGATCACGTCGCCGCCCGCGACCTTGGCGCCCGCGCGGTTCTCGGCGCTCACGCCGACCATGAACCGCCCACCCATCGAGGCGATCGTGTTCCGATACGTGAAGCCGTTGATCGTGACGCGGACCGCCGGGCGCTTCCCGGCGCCGAGGCCCTCGACCACGGTGGACGGGACCTCGAAGCCGGTCGCGGTCTTGCCTGCCTGCTCGAGCGTGGTACGGAACCTCACGCGAGCGCCCTCACGCGAAGAACTCCTTTAACACCGGCGCCAAGATGGTCGGATCGACGTTGTGCCCCTGTCCGTCGAGGAATCGGACCTCGCCGTTCGGAAGCGCGTCCGCGAGCGCCTGCGCGCTTTCCCGCATGAACGGCATGTCCGCGCCTCCCGCGATCACGACGGTGGGAACCTTGACGGAGGCCGCCTCATCGGTCGGCAGCGAGTAGTCCCCCATGATCCGCGCGTCGTAGGCGAGGGTGTGCGCCAGCGCCTCCTGCGCAGGCCACCACGGCTCCGTCCGCGCCTGCGCGACGAACTCCGGCGGCATGCCCACCACCCTCGTCATGAAGTACTCGGCGGCGTCGCCCCGGCGATCCTCCGCGATCATCTGCTCGTACTGCTCCACCTGATCCTTGGGAGGCCGGGCGTTCTCGTCGAGGATGAACGGCGGCTCCCACAGAGCGAGCTTCATGAGCGGGAGCCCCGCGGACGCCGCCCGGAGTGCCAAGGCAGCGCCCGATGAGGTGCCGTAGAGGTG
>JBKKAE010000204.1:0-5874 GCA_046714835.1 Actinomycetota bacterium
GAACAATCCCAATGTGACGAAGTTGACCGACATGAAGGAGTAGAGGAACGCGTCGAACTTCGACCACCCCTTCACCAGGCCGGTCGCCTTCCGCAGGAACAAGGTAGGAGCTTCACCTACCGTTGCCATCTGCACCCCCTCCCAGGGTTCGGAACGGCCGTCTAGCCGTTCACCAATTGGTAGTTCTTGATCTTCCGCTTCTTCTCGTCGATGTTCACCACGGCCGCCTGCAGGATCCCCTCCTCGTAGGAGCTGCCGGGGTTCAGCGCCAACGTCTTCCCGATCCTGGCCGAGCCCTTGCTCTCGTGGATGTGCCCGTGGAGCGACAGCAGCGGCTGGAATCGCTTGATCGACTCGTGCACGGAGGTCGATCCGACGGGTCTGATCGCCTGTCCGCCCGAGACGTAGGTGAGATCGGGGTTCAACGCCGGCGCGTTGTCGAGCTTTGACCCGTACGGTGGCGCGTGGAAGTTGAAGATCGTCGTCTCCGGGTCGGTGGCCGCTTCGAGTGCCCTATCGATCCGCACGGCGAGGTCCGGCTCCTCGGCTTCCCGGAACGTGTGCCAGGGCGTGGGGTTCGTCCAGCCCATCGAGACCATCGTGAAGTCGCCGAGCCGGATCGGGTGCTCCTCGTCGCCGGTTTCCACGACCTGGGACCCGGTGAGCAGATCGTCGATCTCGAACATGTCGTCGTTCGCGGGGCAGGCGATCACGCGGATCCCGGTGCCGGCGAGCTTCTCCTCCGCCATCGCGATCCACCGCTCGGTGCCGTCGAGCATGACCTCCTTGAATCGCTTGTCGACGAGGTCCTCGTCCTCCTGCATCGCGACGAACTCCTGGTCCGACACCCGGATCGGGTAGTAGCCGCGGTTCATCACCCGCTTCTCGAACTCGACGATCGCGTCCTCGGACTCGAGGGTGTCGCGATGGTCCTGGAGGGAGGCCTCCCAGGTGCCGTTCGCCCGCTGGACGATGGGGACCATCGCCTTGCCCGTCACGTCCCCGCCGAGGATGACGACGTCCGCGCCGTAGAACGACCCGGCGTTCAGGAACTTCTTCCAGCAGATCTCCGACCCGTGGAGGTCGGTCACGAAGAAGATCTTCACCGGGGGAATCTTGACCCTGGAGGCCCCGGCACGCAAGCCAGGAGGGGTGTCGGGCAGCACAACGCCGCTTCGGTCAGTGCCCAACCTCCTCCGGGAGCTGGTACCACTGCACCCGGTCGCCGACCTTCGCCCGCATCTTCCACTTCAGGGGCTTGGGGACCTCGTCGCAGCATCCGCGGAGCTCTCGGGCCTGCTCCCCGGGCTCGTGCAGTCGAGCCTCGGGCACAAGGTCGCTGTGCTCCTCTTCCGCGAAGTGCGCGATCTTGTCGAGGTTCATCGTGACGGTCCGCCACCAGCCCCAGTCGCCGGCCACGATCCTCTCGATCCGGCCGCGCCCGATCGTCTTCGCCTCGTCTCCCGGCGTGACCTCGAAACCGGAGAGCAGGTGCAGGATGTCGTGCACGTCTTTCTCGTTGAGCTCCACAACCTGCAGCTTGGTCAGGAGGAGATCCGAGACGTCCAGCGTGTCCGGCAACCGGTCAATCCTGTCCTCGAGGTCCAGGACGTGGCACATGTTGAGTCGGTCCATGATCACGTCCACGGACGTCTTGCCGTCCGGGGTCGTGAAGTACATCTGCCGGTCGCCGTGGAGGGTGTTGAACTTCCGGTCGCCCAGGAAGCCCTGCTCGGCGAAGAACTCGATCACCTCGCGCTTCCTCGAGGAGATGCACGCGAAATCCATGTCTTGGTCATCGCGGGCGCGATGGGGGAAGAGCGGGCACAGGAGCCGGACCGCCTGCCCTCCGAGGAGCTTGAGCGGGATCCCGCGAGCGTTCGCCTCCCGGACGACACCGACCGAGACCTCGAAGGGATCGGCTGCGGCAGGTGACGGCCCGTCCATGCGCCAGCACGCTAGCGCAGTTCATCCGCGTGCGCGTCACGATCGATCTGGGAGAAACTGTGCATCGATGGAGCGTGCGTTCGACTACGTGATCGTCGGCGGCGGGTCGGCCGGCTGTGTGCTCGCCAACCGCCTCACCACGGACCCGGGCAACCGGGTGCTGGTCCTCGAGGCCGGCCGTCCCGACTACCTGTGGGACGTCTTCATCCACATGCCCGCCGCGCTGACCTACCCGATCGGGTGGAGCTGGTACGACTGGAAGTACGAGTCGGAGCCGGAGCCCCATATGGGTGGGCGTCGCATCTACCACGCGCGCGGCAAGGTCCTTGGGGGATCGAGCAGCATCAACGGGATGATCTTCCAGCGGGGTAACCCGCTCGACTACGAGCGCTGGGCAGCCGACCCAGGCATGGAGTCGTGGGACTACGCCCACTGCCTCCCGTACTTCCGGCGCATGGAGTCCTGTCTCGCGGCGGAGCCCGCCGACGAGTACCGAGGCCATAGCGGCCCGCTGGTCCTCGAGCGAGGACCGGCCAAGAGCCCGTTGTTCGGCGCGTTCTTCGAAGCCGTGCAGCAGGCCGGCTATCCCTTGACCGACGACGTGAACGGGTATCGCCAGGAAGGCTTCGCGCCGTTCGACCGGAACGTGCATCGCGGGCGACGGCTGTCGGCCGCCCGCGCGTACCTACATCCCGTGTCAAGCCGTCCGAACCTCGACGTGCGCACCCATGCGTTCGTCAACAGGATCCTGTTCGAAGGCACCCGGGCGGTCGGGGTCGAGTACTCGCGTGGGAAGGGTCCAACGCGGAGGGTTCGGGCAGGCGAAGTGATCCTGTGTGGTGGCGCCATCAACACCCCGCAGATCCTGCAGCTCTCGGGGGTCGGCAACGCAGACCAGCTCCGTGCACTCGGCGTGGACGTGGTGCAGGACGTCCCAGGGGTCGGCGAACATCTCCAGGACCATCTCGAAGCGTACGTGCAGCACTCGTGCACGCAGCCCGTCTCGGTCGCTCCGGGCCTGAAGAATTGGCGCAAACCGTTCATCGGCGCCCAATGGCTGTTCTTCCGCTCTGGGCTCGGGGCCACGAACCACTTCGAGGCGGGCGGCTTCGTCAGGAGCAACGACGAGGTGGCCTACCCGATCCTCATGTTCCATTTCCTGCCCGTGGCCGTTCGCTACGACGGGTCGGCTCCGGCCGGGGACCACGGCTACCAAGTGCACATCGGACCGATCTACTCGGACGCCCGAGGATCGGTGAAGATCGTGAGCACCGATCCCCGGACGCACCCCGCCCTCCGGTTCAACTACCTGTCGACGGACCAGGACCGGCAGGAATGGGTCGAGGCGATCCACGTCGCGCGGACGATCCTCTCGCAACCTGCGTTCGGGCCCTTCGAGGGCGGTGAGCTCTCCCCCGGGCCACAGGTGGAGACCGACGAGCAGGTGCTGGACTGGGTGCGCCGAGAGGGCGAGACCGCGCTCCATCCTTCCTGCACCTGCCGGATGGGTACGGACGACGTGTCCGTCGTGGACCCACTCACGATGGAGGTGCACGGGCTGGAGGGATTGCGCGTCGTGGACGCGTCGGCGATGCCGTACGTCACGAACGGCAACATCTACGCCCCCGTGATGATGCTGGCGGAGAAGGCGGCGGACCTGATCGCGGGGAACACGCCGCTCGACGCGGAGAAGGTCGAGTTCTACCGGCACCAGCGCTGAACGCCGGGCCGTAGGAACCGAAGACGCTCAGCCGAGCCCGAGGAGGAGCAGGCCTCCGACCACGAGGACCACACCCGCGAGCTGATTCGCCACGAGCCGTTCCTTGAAGACGATCACCGACAACGTCACCGCGATCAGAGGGAACACGGCGCTCGCGGCGAGCACGATCGAGTTGAGGCCGCGCTCCGAGCCGACCGAGAACATCACCACACCGAGGATGTCGCCGGCGCCGGCCAGGAGCGCGATCCATAGACCGAAGCTCATCCGCACCCGCGACAGCTCCCGTCGGAACACGACGAGGAGGGGAAGGTAGAACACCATCTGCGACACGCGGGATCCCCAGAGTCCCGGGATCCATCCTGCTCGATCCGAGATCCAGCCGAGGAGGAACCCGGCGACGCCGAAGCTGATCGCCGCCACCACGGCCCAGGGCAGGCCGGGAAGGCG
The DNA here is from genome assembly GCA_046714835.1 of Actinomycetota bacterium. GTDB lineage: Bacteria > Actinomycetota > UBA4738 > UBA4738 > HRBIN12 > JAJNBA01. The sequence continues at coordinate 4,115 of JBKKAE010000204.1, forward strand.
GTTCTCGATGCCGTGGCGGAGCTTCTTGAGATCTGTCGACACGAGCGCCACGCCGATGACCGCGACCGCTGCGCCGATGAGCGCGAGCCCGCTCGGGCGCTCACCGAGGATCAGGACGGCGAGCGCCACGCCGACCAGCGCGTAGCCGGCCCCGATCGGCGAGACGACCGCGACCGGCCCCAGCTCGAGCGCCTTGTAGTGGGTCGTGTAGGCGAACGCCGCCGCGGCGCCGTTCATCACGAGGAGCCAGACGTTGGCCCGTAAGGGCTCGACGGACTCGCCGGTGGCGAGGAGGACGGCAGTCATGAACATGGCCGACAGGAGCTGGCCCGCGATCACCGCGCTGATCGCACCGATCCGACGTCCCGCGAGTGCGCCGAAGAAGTCGGCGAGACCCCATCCCAGGGCGGCGAAGAGCCCGAAGACCATCAGGCGTCGCCGCGGAACCGGGCGTCACGCCAGGCGATCGCGGCTTTGAGTCCCTGTTCCGTCGTGATCCGGCGGAACTCGTCGCGCGCGGGAAGGTTCGCCGTCTCGATCATGACGTCGAGCTCGGTGTTCGCGGCCATCGCCTCGCGGAACCCCGCCACGTCCCACACCCTGTTCACAGCGCGCTTGGTCGCCTGCACCACGAAGGGCTCGTTCTTCGCGATCGACTCCGCGAGCCGAAGCGTCGCGTCGTCCAGCTCTTCCCGAGGAACCAAGCGGTTGACGAGCCCGATGCGCAGAGCCTCTTCGGCTGTGACGCGATCCTCGCCCGTGAAGAGCAGCTCCTTCGCCGCACGAACGCCCACCACCCACGGCAGGAGCATCGAGACGACCCCCGAGCCGAACCGCACGTCGACGTAGCCGAAGATCGCGTCGTCGGCGGCGACCGCGAGATCGCAGGCCAGCATCAGATCGGTCCCGCCAGCGAGGCAGTAGGAGTGGACGGAGGCGATGATCGGCTTGGGGTGATCGAGGAACTTCAGCATCTCCTCGGTCGAATGAGTGAGGTCGTCGTGCCAGTGCTGGGCGTCCTGGACGCCGCCGGTCGCGTCCTCGTTCAGGTCGTACCCCGCGCTGAAGGCTCGCCCCGCGCCCCTGAGGATCAGCACATGGACGTCGTCGTTCCCGGCCGCCTCGTTCAGCGCGTCGGACATCGCGCCCACCAGCTCCTGGTTGAGCGCGTTGAGCGACCCGGGGCGATTCAACGTCAGTCGCCGGACCGGACCGAGGTCCTCGACCAGCAGCACAGGTTCGCTCACATCGCGTCTCCTCCAGCGGATCGCGCGGATGCTAGCGGAGTCTCGGTCCCCCAACCCTGGGGGGCCGGCGGTTCGTATCTCTCTTGGAGGAGGTCTGCCTCTGTCTTGCGTGCTCCACTGGGGCTGGGATAGCCTCCTGAACGGACGTTCAACCCCCAAAGCTGAGGAGGGTGTCATGGTCTTTCACCCGCGGGATCCGGCCCATCGGAGCGTTTCGAGGCGTGATTTCCTCAGGCGATCCCTCGCAGCGGGGGTCGCCCTGCCCACCTCGGCGGCGATCCTGGCCGCGTGCGGTGGCGATGGCGGGGAGAACCCCCCACCCGGAGGCGAGGACATCACGCCGCGTTTCGGGACGCTGGACAACCCCGTCACGCTCCAGACCTACGAGGACAACCCGCCTATCGACTCCAATCTCGAGCCCGAGGCCGGCCCCCTCGTGATCTACAACTGGGAGCAGTACATGTGGAAGCGCGTGCTCAAGGACTTCGGCAAGAAGTACGGCGTCGAGGTCAA
>JBKKAE010000205.1:0-2741 GCA_046714835.1 Actinomycetota bacterium
CGAGGTGAGACGGCTTTTCCCCACGCCGGCGTCGCCGTAGATCGTCACGAGGTTGGGCCGGCCCTCGGTCGCGGATCGGCGGAACATCGACAGGAGCAGCGAGAGCTCCTCGTCGCGGCCGACCATCAGTGCGTGGAGGCCCGGGACGCCGCGGTCCTGGACGGTCACGTCGCCACCGCGCACCTCCATCGCACGCACGGGTTGCCCCTTGCCCTTGAGGTCGAGCCTCATCGCCTCGCCGAACCGGAAGCCCCTCGCTCCCCGCGCGGTTCGCTCCGACGCCAGGATGCCGCCCGGCTCCGCAGCGCTCTGAAGTCGCGCCGCGACGTTGACCGCATCGCCCGTGACCATCGGCTCACCCGGTAGAGGTTCGACGGACGCGAGGACCTCGCCGGTGTTGAGCCCGATCCGGATCTGCAACGTGACGCCGCGAGCGACCATGAGTTGGTCGTTCACGTCACCCAACCGTTCCCGCATCCGGAGAGCCGCACGGAGGGCGCGGATCGGATCGTCCTCGTGCGCGGCCGGGACACCGAACACGGCCATCACGGCATCGCCGATGAACTTCTCAACGGTGCCGCCCTCGGCTTCGATCTCCTCTCGCATCGCAGCGAAGTAGCTCGCCATCACCTCGCGGAGATGTTCGGGATCGAGCCGTTCGCCGAGCTCCGTCGATCCGGTGACGTCCGCGAACAGGACCGTGACGACCTTGCGCTCCTCGGCCGAGTCGTGAGCCCCGAGCGTCAGGCCGCATGCAGGGCAGAACCGAGCATCGGCGGGGAGATCGGAGCCGCAGCGGGGACAGGCGCGCGCCGCCACGACGAGCTCGTCAGCTGACGGGATCTTGCTCGACCCGGCGGAGGCGTGCGCAGAGCTCCACGAGGAGCGCCCGACTGATCGACGGATACTCGGCCAGGAGAGGCAGGAACTGCCATGACGTCAGCGCGAACGTCGTGGTCGTTTCCTCTGCCTTCACCGTCGCGGATCGGGGTTGTCCATCCAGCAGCGACATCTCGCCGAAGTACTTGCCCGGCCCGAGACGGGCCCGCTCGTGACCGTCGACGTCTACCGAGACCTCGCCGTCCATGATCAGGTGGAATCCGGCAGCGCCGCCGTCCTGCTGGGCGACCACCTTGCCGGCATCGAAGTGGACCTGCTTGCCGACCTCGGCGATGCGGTGGAGCTCCTTGTCGTCGAGGCCCCGGAAGATGGCCACGGTGCGGAGCTTGTCGACAAGCTCATCATCGGCCACGGTTCCCCCTCTCAAGGCGCGCGCTCGCAGACGGTCGCCGGTCGCCGAGTATAGACCCGCGCCTCTGCGCAGGTGCGGCGCCCCTGCGGAGTGCCGCGCCCCCACAGAGCGCCACAGAAGGGGTCGATACACTCGAGCGCATGACCGGTTCCGGCACAGAGATGCCCACCCGCTACGACGCGGCCGCGGTCGAACCCCGGTGGGCGGAGGCGTGGATCGAGCGCGGGTACTTCCATGCGCAGGTCCCCGAGGACCCGTCCGAGGCGTATTGCATCGTGATCCCGCCTCCGAACGTCACCGGACGCCTCCACGTCGGTCATGCGCTTGGGAGGACGCTGGAGGATGTCCTGATCCGCCGCGCGCGGATGCGAGGGCTGCAGGCGCTCTGGGTGCCGGGCATGGACCACGCCGGCATCGCCACGCAGGTCGTGGTCGAGCGCGAGCTCCGCAAGGAAGGGGTCGAGCCACGCGATCTTGGCCGAGAAGCGTTCGTCGAGCGCGTGTGGGCGTGGAAGGAACGGTACGGCGGCGAGATCATCGGCCAGCTCAAGCGGATGGGGGCGTCGCTCGACTGGGAACGGGAGCGCTTCACGATGGACGAGGGTCTCGTTCGGGCGGTCCGCGTCGCGTTCGTCCGCTGGTACGAGCAGGGCCTGATCTATCGGGGCGAGCGACTCGTCAACTGGTGCCCGACGGATCAGACGGGCCTGTCCGACTCCGAGGTCGAGCACGAGGAGGTCGACGGGGAGCTCCTCACGTTCCGCTACCCGCTCTCCGACGGCACCGGCCATATCGACGTCGCGACGACGAGGGTCGAAACGATGCTGGGCGACACGGGGATCGCGGTGCATCCCGAAGACGAGCGGTATCGAGACCTGATCGGGAGAACGGTGCGCCACCCGTTCGACGGACGTGACCTGCCGATCGTCGCCGACGCAGCGGTCGATCCAGCTTTCGGCACCGGAGCGGTGAAGGTCACCCCTGCGCACGATCCCACGGACTTCGAGATCGCCCAGCGCGCCGGGCTCCCGCTGCTGAACATCCTCGATGCAGAGGCGCGCATCAACCAGAACGCGGCCGAGGAGTTCTACGGGCTCGGTCGGTACGACGCGCGACAGGCGGTGCGGGAAGAGCTCGAGAAGCTGGATCTGTTCGTGTCGATGGAGCACCCCTACCGGCACTCCGTCGGCCATTGCTACCGCTGCCACAGCGAGATCGAGCCGTGGATGTCGGGACTCCAGTGGTTCGTCGCGGTGGACGGGCTGAAGGGCTCGGCCACCGAGGCGGCCGTGGACGGCCGGATCACCTTCTGGCCCGAGCGCTGGCGGAAGGCCTACGTGGGCTGGTTGGACGGTCTGCGCGACTGGAACATCTCGCGACAGCTCTGGTGGGGGCATCGGATCCCCGCGTGGTACTGCCCGGACGGTCACGTCACGGTGTCGCTCGAGGATCCCGACGCGTGTGCGACCTGCGGCTCCGCGGAGATCGA
>JBKKAE010000206.1:0-6413 GCA_046714835.1 Actinomycetota bacterium
ATCAGCGAAGGGAGTCCCGCCATGCGGAACCCGTTGGCACGTGCCCTCACCCTCACGATCCTCACCGCGATCATGCTCACCGGAGCGGCCGGGAGCGCCCTCGCCTGCGGCGGGCTGGTCACGCCCAACGGCACGATCAACCTGCTGAAGACGACGACGCTCGCGGCCTACCACGAGGGCATCGAGCACTACGTCACCTCGTTCGAGTTCGCCGGCGAGGGCTCGGAGGTCGGATCGATCATCCCGCTCCCGGGCGTCCCGACGGACGTGATCAAGGGCGGTGATTGGACACTCCAGCGTCTGATCATCGAGACCCAACCGCAACCCGCTGCCCGCGCTCTCGCCTTTGACGCCGTCGGGGAGGCCTCGGCCGGCGCGGAAGTCCTCCTCGAGAAGAAGATCGACGCCCTCGACATCACCGTCCTGAAGGGTGGCTCCGTCGAGGTCGGCAACTGGGCGCGCGAGCACGGTTACTTCCTGCCGCCGGACGCGCCCGAGATGCTCGCCTTCTACGCGGACCGGAGCCCGATCTTCCTCGCAGCTCGGTTCAACGCGGAGCGCGCTGCCAACCGAGGCGTGCAGACCGGGCAGGGAACACCCATCCACGTGGTGATCCCGACGCCCAACCCGTGGGTGCCGCTGCGGATCCTGGCGCTCGGCCGCAAGGCCGCGGAGGTCGTGCAGGCGGACGTCTACCTGCTCACCGACCGGCGGCCGGAGACACTTCCCCAGGCCGAGCGCTCGAAGGGGTTCGATCCGAACCAGCGCGGATTGATCCAGGAGGTCAGCGAGCCGGCCTCGACCACCCTCCTGGCCGACCTCCGGTCCGATCGCGGGATGAAGTGGCTGCCCGAGAACGGGATGTGGCTGACCTACATCCGGATCAACGAGACGGCGGCCAACCTGAAGCACGACCTCGCGATCGACGCGAGCGGCTACGGCCGGCCGAACCCCGTGGCGGCCGGATACCCGACCGCATCCGGCGCGGCCCCGTGGCCGGTCGTCTGGACAGTGATGGCGGCGCTGGTCGCGGTCGCGTTCCTGATGGTCGTCACCGACCCCGCGGTCCGGCGCCAAGCGACTCGGGTCTTCCGGCGGTGAAGCTGCGGGCGGCGGCGGCCGCGGTGGCGCTGGTGCTCCTGGTCGGGGCGGCGGCGGCATCCCGCGGCGCGCCCGCTCGCGCCAACGACGGGACGGTCCGCATCACGATCCACTACTCCAAGTTCGATCCGGCCGAACTCGCCGTCGAGCCCGGCGAGACCGTCCGCTTCGTCATCGTCAACTCCGACCCGATCGACCACGAGTTCATCCTCGGAGACGAGCAGGTGCAGCTCGTCCACGAGAACGGGACCGAGGCGCACGATCCGCCGCAGCCCGGAGAGGTCTCCGTGCCGGCGGGGGAGACCGTCGTGACGTCCTACACCTTCCCGAAGACCACCGGATCGCTGATCTTCGGCTGCCACCTGCCCGGCCACTACGACTTCGGCATGCGAGGCATCGTCGTCATCGGCTGATCATCACGCCTTTTGGCGATAGCCTCTCCGGTGTGGCGACCCAGGATCGAACGAATAGTGGCGGGGCGACCGAGGTAGTAGTCGCCTTGGCGGATGCTCTCCGACCGCTGATTCCGCTCCGGATCAGGGCCGTCGACGTGGAAGATCCGTCGCTCGCCATCATCGGAGACGGCTGGTCGCTCGATTTGCTCTGCCCCATGGAGGATTCGCGTCAGCGGAATGCTCTGGCTCTCCAGCGTTGACCCAAAGTGGCTCGACAAGATCTGGGATCTCGTGGGTTACGACATCGTCGGGGTGAAGTCGGCGCATAATTGCCGCCGATCCGGTCTTCCCTCTCTCAGGCGATTCGATGCTCGAGGTGTTCGCCGATACCGACCTCGACCCTTGGAGCTTCCTGCTTCTGACCGAAACCTTCGTCGGAGCGGCCCAACGGGGTCGATCGCACCTCACAGCCGGCCGGATGCCTGAGCGCCCGGCGGTTTGACACACTTCCCGATGTCTCCATACCGTTCGGGTACGAACGAGTCTTGGGGAGGACGGCACTGAGCGGAACCGTCGAGGTCGAGGGCGTCGAGGTCTCGACCGAGCATTGGATCGGTGGCGAGCGCGTCGCATCGAGCTCGACCTTCACGGACATCTCCCCGATCGATGAGACGACCATCGCCGAGGTGGCTCGAGGCGGCGTCGATGAGGCATCGCAGGCCCTCGAGGCTGCCACGCAGGGCTTCTCGACATGGGGTTCGATGGCCCCGAAGCAGCGCGCCGAGATCCTCCATCGGGTCGGCGAGCTCATAGAGGAACGGGCACCCCAGATCGCCGCGGTCGAGACGCGCGACAACGGTTCGCTCCTCCGTTCGATGACGAACTCGGTCATCCCGCGCGCCGGATACAACTTCCACTTCTTCGCCGACGAGCTCGAGAAGCTCTCGCACGATGACTTCGAGACGCGAGGCCACACCAACCATGTGAGCTGGGATCCGTCCGGCGTGGCCGTCGTGATCACGCCGTGGAACGCGCCGCTGATGCTCGCCACCTGGCGCATCGCGCCGGCGCTCGCGGCAGGAGACGCCGTGATCGCCAAGCCGCCGGAGTGGGCGCCGTTGACCGCTTCGCTCCTCGCCGACATCACGAGGGACGCCGGGATGCCGGACGGCGCCTTCAACGTGGTGCAGGGGATCGGGGAGGAAGCCGGCGCTGCGCTCGTCGCGCATCCCGACGTGAACAGGGTCGCCTTCACCGGATCGGTCCCGACCGGGAAGCTCGTCGCGGCTTCGGCCGGCGCGAAGCTCACGCCTGTCTCCCTCGAACTCGGCGGGAAGGCCCCGTTCCTGATCTTCGCGGATACCGACCTCGACGCCGCCGTGAAGCAGGCGGTGAACCAGTTCGACAACGCGGGGCAGGTCTGCCTCGCGGGGACGCGGCTCCTCGTCGAGGACGCGATCCACGACGAGTTCCTCGCTCGGTTCACGGAGGCGGCCGGCGCGATCCGCCAAGGGGATCCTCGCGAGGACACCACCGACATCGGGCCGCAGATCACTCGGGAGCACTTCGACCGGGTGGATGGCTACGTGCAGCGCGCGAAGGCCGATGGGATCGAGGTCGGGTTCGGCGGCGGTCCGAACGAGGAGCTTGGCGGCCTCTACTACCGGCCGACGCTCTTCCGCGAGCCGCCGCGCGACGCCGAGATCGTCCAGGACGAGGTCTTCGGTCCCATCCTCACGATCCAGCGGTTCGGCTCGGAGGAGGAGGGTGTGGCCCTCGCGAACGACACGAGCTACGGACTGTCGGCGATCGTGTACACGGGCGACCCCGATCGGGCGGAGCGGGTCTCGGCGGCGCTCGTGGCCGGCACCGTCTGGGTCGACTCCTTCTACGTCCGGGACCTGCGCGCGCCCTTCGGCGGCTCGCGGAACAGCGGCATCGGCCGAGAGGGCGGCATCTGGAGCTTCGATTTCTACTCCGACGTGAAGAACGTCTGCATGGCCCCTTGGCCTTCAACGAAGAGCGACTGAGAGGAGCACGCGATGGGTGAGATCGTCGGCGCGGGGATCGTCTCGCACGTCCCCACGATCATGTTGCCGGAGGAAGTGCGGCTGGAGATCAACGAGGGCAAGGAGATCACTCTGGTCCCCGGACTACAGCGGCTCCGGACCGAGGTGCTCGACCGCGTGCAGGCCGACACGTTCGTGCTGATGGACACCCACTGGGAGGTGACGTTCGAGCACATCATCACGGCCCACGAGAAGCGGGAAGGCATCTTCACCTCGCACGAGCTGCCTCGGGGGATGCGTCAGATCCCCTACGAGATGCCCGGTGATCCGGAGCTCGCGTTCGCCGTCTCGAAGGAGGCCGAGAACCGCGACGACACGTGGGTGCTGGCCTCCGACGACCCGTACCTTCCGATCTTCTACGGGACCATCAACATCTGGTCCTATCTCAAGGACGGCCCGGAGAAGTGGGTGAGCGTCGGCATCAACCAGTGCGGGACCACCGAGGACTTCCTCCTGCTCGGAGAGCTGATCGGCGAGGCCGTCCTCTCGCTCGATCGGAAAGTGGTGTTGCTCGCATCGGGTGGGCTCTCGCATCGGTTCCTGCCGTTCAGGGAGCTGCGTGGCCGCGAGGGTTCCGATCCCATGAAGAACATCATCACGCCGGAGGCCCGCGAGGCCGACCTCCACGTGCTCGACCTGCTCCAGAAGGGAGACCACGAGGCGGTCATCGACTATGTCCCCGAGTACAAGAAGGTCGGACCCGAAGGCAAGTTCGGTCACTACCTGATCATGGCCGGCGCGCTCGGGGGAGCGGCCTGCACCGCGCCGGGCGAGCTGTTCAGCGAGTACGAGGCTTCGGTCGGCACCGGGCAGGTGCACGTGTGGTTCGAACGGCCGGCGACCGGTTGGACCGGCTCGACGGCGGCGGCGTAGGGTCGCGAAGTCAACCGAAGGGGGCTTGCGTGGCAACCGAGATGGACAAGATGACCGGAGACACCGGATACGAGCGGCTGGGGAGGCGGCGGCTGAAGCTCGTGGACGTCGTCGCGCAGTCCGTCGGCCTGATCGGGCCGGTGTTCTCGGCCGCGTTCCTGATCCCGTTGATCGCGGGGTTCAACTTCTCCGGCAACGGCGCCGGGATCGCGACGCCGTTCGCCGTGATACTGGCCGCGATCGGTGTGCTCGCGCTCGGATGGATCGTGGCGCAGTACGCGAAGCGCGTGCACGCGGCAGGCTCTCTCTATGACTACGTGACGATGGGTCTCGGGTCCCGGGTCGGTGGCTGGGCGGGGTGGGTCTACTACGGAGGCACGCTCCTGCTCTCGTCGGCGATCGCCGTCCTGGTCGGTTGGTTGTTGCGGGACAACGTGCTTCCCATCTTCGGCATCGATCCGATCATGCCGTCGTGGGCCTGGTCGCTGATCTATGTGGGACTGGTCTTCTTGGTTCTGGCCGCCGGGGTGCAGATCTCGACGCGACTCCAGCTGCTCCTCGCCCTGGTCTCGGTGGCGGTCGTCCTCGCGTTCTTCATCAACGTGATCATCAACGCGCCCGAGAACAGCCTGAAGGCCTTCAACCCCGCGGAGGCACCGAACTACACCGGGATCCTGTTCGGCGTGTTGTACGGCGTTCTGATCTTCGTGGGGTTCGAGACCGCGGCGAATCTGGCCGAAGAGGCCGAGGAACCGAAGCGTGCTATCCCGAAAGCGGTGATGCTGTCGGTGGCCATCGTCTCGGTCTTCTACGTGATCGCCGCGTACGCGCAGGTCGCGGGGTTCGGGTTCGACCTCGCGGTCCTGACGTCTCCGGAGGTCGCTGCGGCGCCGTTGTTCGCGCTCGGGTCTCCCGATTCGGCCGGAGGCATGGGGGGCTCGTCGGACACGATGCTCAAGATCCTGCTCGTCGTCGTCCTGCTGGACGTGATGGCGGTGGGACTCGGCGCCGCGACGGCGTCCACGCGCGGGCTCTTCGCGCTCGCGCGAGACAGGAGGATCCCGGGTGCGCTCGCGAACACGACCAACAGCGGGAACCCGATCGCTGCCGCGCTGGTCGTGTTGGTCGTCTCCGCCGCGTGGGTGCTCGCCACTTTCGGCGTGGAGGACCTCTTGGCGATCCCGGATGTGCCGCACGAGCTGGCCGTGTTCCAGTGGATCTCGACGCTCGGGGCATTCATGATCATGGTCGTCTACGGCGTGATGGCGCTGGGCGCATTCTCGGGGCTCAGCGACCACCCGAACAAGGTCGGTCTGGTGGTCTCCTGCTTGCTGGGCCTCGCGGTGGCCGGCGGCGCCATCTTCGGCGCGATCTACAAGGTGCAGCCCCCGTTCGACCTCGTCTGGGTCTGGGGTGCCATCTGGGCGGGGCTGGGCCTGCTCGTCGCGCTCGCGGTGAAGGGTCGTGAGCCGGCTCGCGAGGCGCTCACCGACCTCTCGACGGGGGAGGAGGACTGAGGGACTCGAGGACCGCAGGGATGGACGACCCCGACCGGCCGCTGCGGCTCGATGCGCCTCGGGAGGAGGCGCTCGAGCATGCGGCGAAGCTGGTCGCCGAGGCATGGCGGAGCTTCGACCGTCCCCGGCCGGAGGAGCCGCCGCTCGACGAGCGGCTCCGGACGCTTCTGCAGGCCGGGCTCCCACAGGAGCCCGTGAGCGTCCACGAGGCGCTGGACGACGCGGCGCGGGCGCTCGACGAGTCGATCGCCCAGCCGCGCCCGCGGTACTTCGCGTTCATCGGCTCCTCCGGTCTCGAGATCGGCGCGCTCGGCGACCTGCTGGCCTCCACGTACGACATGAACCTCGCGGGCGACGCGCGCGCCGCCACGATGCTGGAGGAGCAGGCGGTGGGCTGGGTGGGTGAGTTCGTCGGCTATCCGGCGACGAACGGCGCGTTCACCAGCGGGGGCACGATC
>JBKKAE010000207.1:0-6642 GCA_046714835.1 Actinomycetota bacterium
TACTTCACGTGCGCCGCGACGCCGGTGCCCGCTGATTGGCCGAACCTCTCGATCGTTCCGGAAGGCATCGGGTCAAGGCTCGCCACGGCGATGGGTGGCCGTGACATCGAGTTCGAGCTCGAGAGCTTCAATCGAGCGTTCGAGGTGCGGTCGAGCGACCCAGGGTTCGCCCACGCCCTGGTCGACGCTCGGATGATGACCTGGCTGCAAGAGCTCCCGCAGGAGACGGGCTTCGAGATCTCGGGCGGCACGCTCCTGTGCAGGACGCCCCGACGGCTCGACCGTGACGTGAGCTGGGCGCTGGAAACGATGGCGACCTTCCTGGCACGCGTGCCGCCCGTCGTCGAGTCCCTCTTCGGCCAGGCGCGCTGACCTCGTCGGGACTGCTCAGCCTTGGCTCCGAGCGGACGGCGGTCGATACTCGCGGCATGATCGAGGTCGTGCCGATCCTGATCGTCGTCCTCGTCGTCGTGGTGGCCGGCGGCGTCATCGCCTATCAACACCAGCGGAAGCTCGAACGGCAGCGCGAGCTGCGTTCCCTCGCGCTCGACCAGCGCCTCGACTTCTCCATCGAGGATCCCTTCGACACGACGGGCGAACCCTTCTCCCTGCTCCAGAAGGGAGACGGCCGAGGGGTCGAGAACGTGATGTGGGGCTTCTGGCAGGGCCTGGAGGTCCGAGCCTTCGACTACTGGTACTACGAGGAGTCCTCGGACTCGAACGGCCATCGGACCAAGAGCTACCACCGGTTCAACTGCCTCATCACGCTCGTCGACGCCGTGTGTCCGCCGCTGCAGATCAGCGAGGAGAACCTGCTCACGCGATTCGCGGGCGCTCTCACGTTCCGTGACATCGAGTTCGAATCCGAGGAGTTCAACCGGCGGTTCCACGTGAAAGGCGCCGACGAACGGTTCGCGACCGCGTTCTGCGACGCGCGCATGATGGACTGGCTCCTCTCGCACGGGGAGGGGTACGGGTTCGAGGTCGCCGGCGACAGGCTGCTGTGCTGGACCGATCGGGTGTCGCCGGCCGAGATGGTCCACCTGCTGGGGACCGCCAAGACCTTCCGGGAGCAGATCCCTGCCGTCGTGCGCTCTCTATACCCGAAGTAGGTAGGCTTCCGCCGACCGGTCGAACGCGAGCGCACGGAAAGGAACGGACGTGGAGGTTCTCTGGATCGTCGTGGGGATCGTCGTGGTGCTCGCGCTGGTGGGCGTGGCTTCGTACAACAGGTTCGTCTCGCAGAAGAACCTGATCCGCGACGCATGGGCCAACATCGACACGGAGCTCCGGCGCCGCTACGACCTGATCCCGAACATCGTGGAGACGGTGAAGGGGTACGCCGCGCACGAGCGGGAGGTGCTCGAGAACGTCACGAAGGCCCGCTCGATGGCGACGGGCGCCACGGGATCACCGGCCGCCCAAGCCGCGGCGGAGGGACCGTTGGTCGCCGCGCTTCGGCAGCTCTTCGCCGTGGTCGAGAACTACCCGGACCTCAAGGCGAACCAGAACTTCCTGGCGCTGCAGGCGGAGCTCGCGAACACGGAGGACCGGCTCCAGACGGCTCGGCGCTTCTACAACGCGAACGTGCGCGAGTACAACCGGCGGGTCCAATCCGTCCCGTCGAACATCATCGCGGGCATGTTCAACTTCGAGGAAGAGGAGTTCTTCGAGGTGGAGGAGGCGCTGCGTGGCGACGAGGGCGTGCCGAAGGTGAGCTTCGAGCCGGGTGCGCCCGGCGTGTCGTTCGGCACCCCGTCCGAGCCGTCGACAGCTCCGCCCGCGACGCCCCCTGCGGGGACGACGCCGCCCGAGCCGCAGCGCCCCGACCAGCCGCCCGTCTGACGGTCAGCTGATCGCGGGGACCGGCTCCGACCCCGCGTCGGGATCGGGTTCCGCGCACCCCTCGAGCCCCGTCTTGCGAACGCCGCGGCTGAGCACGAACCACACCCCCGCCCAGGCGAGCGCGACCCCGCCGAGGATGGTGACCGTGATCGGTGCTCCGATCTGATCGGCGACGGCCGATGCCACCACCGCGGACACCGAGAGCGACAGAGTGATCAGCATGTAGTCGAAGCCGAAGATCCGGCCGCGGATGTGGTCGGGGACGAGCACCTGCAGGCCGTAGGTGGACAGCATCCATTGGGATCCGCCGCCGAGGTGGGCGACGCAGATCGTCACGGCGGCGATCGCCAGCGACGGCGCCGCTCCGAGCGCCATGTACCCGAGACCGAACACGGCGAGCGAGAGTCCGATCGCGGGGAAGAGCCTGCGGTGTCCCGGCCCCGCGATCCGGTGGCCCAGGAACGGCCCGATCAGCGCGCCCACCCCACGCGCCGCCATCAGGATCCCGAACCCGACGTTGCCGGAATCGAAGACGTCGAGCGCCATCACAGGTATCAGCGCGAGGAGTCCGGCCGCCGCCCCGAACCCGAACTTGACCGCCAGCAGGGAAAGGACGCGATGGTCCCGGCGCGCGAAGCGCCACGTCTCCCGGGTGGCCTCGATCGCGCTGGGGTGCTCGGTGGTCTCCTTCCGCGCCTCGGAGAAGCTGCGCCGGATCGACGAGAGCAGCGCGGCCGAGACCAGGAAGGAGACGGCATTGACGACGAACGCGGTGTGCGCGCCGAACTCCGCGCTGATGATGCCGCCGAGTCCCGCACCGACGGCCAGCATCGTTCCCCAGAGCGAGCCGTTCAGGGCGTTGGCGGCCGGCAGGTCCTCCGGCTCGACGACGTTCGGGGTGGCGGCCGAGAAGGCCGGGTCGAACGGCGCGGCGAACGACGCGAGCAGGGGCAACAGCACGTAGGCCAGCCAGATCGTGTCGCGTCCGACGAGCAGGAACGCGACGCTGATGATCGCCCGGGCGAGATCGCAGACGATCATCAGCTTCCGGCGGTCGATCCTGTCGGCGAGCACGCCACCGATCGGCGACGCCAGGAAGAAGGCGAACTCCTGCGCGAGGATCGCCAGGCCGACGTACAACGCCTTCCCCGTCGCTTCGTAGATCAACCCGTTGATGGCGACCCACAGGAACCAGTCCCCGCCCAGGGAGATCACCGAGGCGAAGAACAGCGCCCGGAAGTCCCGGTTGCTACGCAGCAGCGACAGGCTCGCTCTCAGGCCGGCGTTCGGCGCGGGGGCGGTCTTCTGGTCGTCGTCCACGGCGGCGGAAGCGTACAGAAGGGCGGGCTACTGAACGATGGGGCCGATCCAGAATCCGGAGAGCAGGAACGACACCGGCAGCAGGAAGAGGATGCCTACGAACACGGCGAGCCGCCTGGTCGAGCCCACGAAGTAGTCGTCGAGGCGGATCATGCCCCGCTTCACCGGCTGGTACCAGAAGGCGAGGATCGCCAGGGACACGATCGTGACCCCGATCGCCTCGGCCAACACGATCTGCGCCGCCGCGGGATCGCGCTGGAGCATCGCGACCACCAACGTGTCGGCGAGTGTCGTGATGTTCGCGCCCATGATGTAGGGGAGCGCCTCGTCCCGACGGATGTAGCCCTTGACCGCCAGGGGGATCAGGACCGTCAGCGCGACCGACACCGAAAGCGTCAGCGTTGCCACGATGCAGCCGAGCGCGAACATCGTCCACGGGCGTCGCATCCATGAGGCCCGTTTGCTCGCGGTCGTACCGCTCGTGACCTGGGGCAGGACGTGATCGAGAACCTTGAACGAGGCCAAGATCACGAGAAGCCCGACGAGGAACAGGAGCGCTGACGGAACGACGCCCTCGATCGCATCGACGACCGGACCCCACACCACCGACAGAGCTGCCTCCAGCTCTCCGGACGCATGCAGGTTCACTCCGTCGAGCAGGCCGCTGCGGATGATCCCGTAGCCGATCATCATGCCGGGCAGGTAGACGAGGGCCGTCATCGTCATCGCCTGGATCCCCATCCCGATCGGCTCGCCGCGGTTGGGATCGTTCCGGTTCCGCGCCGCGTAGAGGAACCCGGTCAGCAAGACGATGAACGAGGCGCCCAGACGCGACCCGGACAGCATCGTGAAGGTTTGCAGCTTCGTCAGCGTGCCGGCTCCGAAGAGGCTGATCGCGGTCGCGGCGACCGGTGACCCGGACAGCACGAGGTACGCGCCGAGCCAGCCGAACCCCAAGGTCGAGATCCCGTTCGCGAATGGGAACTGCCCCTGGATGTCGGGTCCGATCGCGACGGCGCCCGTCTTCATGATCTGGATCGCGAGGATGAACAGGTACATCGCCGGCAGGAAGAGGAGGACCTTGTGGACGATGTACCAGGCGCCCCGGGGCGGTTCGAAGGGCCCCCAATCCACGACGTGGCGGGTCTCGTTCGCCTCGTGGGGTACGCAGAACTCCCCGTCGATCTCGACGAGCTTCTCGATCTCCAGTTCGTCTTTGCTCTTGCTCACGCGCTCTTGCTCAACGGATCCTCTGAGTGCCTGATTCCATCCGCGGACCTTACCCTCGATACACTCTGGAGCACATGCCGGCCACCATCGTGCTCGGGACCCAATGGGGGGACGAGGGCAAGGGCAAGGCCGTCGACTACCTCGCGGACGGGATGGACTTCGTCGTCCGCTACCAGGGCGGCAACAACGCGGGCCACACCGTGATCGCGGAAGGGCGACTGCTCAAGCTCCAGCTGATCCCGTCCGGCATCCTCTACGCACACATCACCCCCGTGATCGCCGACGGGGTGGTCATCGACCCTCGCCATCTCCTCCGCGAGCTCGAGGATCTGCGACGCACGGGGGTGGACGTCTCGCGGCTCCGGCTGTCCGGCAACTGTCATCTGATCATGCCGTACCACCTCGAGCTGGAGAAGGTGACGCAGCGGTTCCTCGGACACAACGCGCTCGGCACGACGAAGCGCGGTATCGGTCCCGCCTACGCGGACAAGGCCGCCCGCATCGGCCTGCGCGTCCAGGACCTGTTCGATCAGAAGATCTTCCGCGAGAAGCTCGAGATCGTCCTCCGCGAGAAGAACGCGATCCTCACGAAGCTGTACGGACGGCTACCGCTGGACGGAGACGTGATCGTCGAGGAGTACATGGACCTCGCAGGCCGGCTCGAGGGCTACGTCGCCGACACGTCCATGCTCCTGCACGAGGCGCTCCGCGAGGGGAAGTCCGTGATGCTTGAAGGCGCGCAGGGAACACTGCTGGACCTGGACAAGGGGACGTATCCCTTCGTGACGTCCTCGAATCCCGTTGCCGGTTATGCGCTCGCGTCCGCAGGGTTCGGTCCGAAGGAGGTCGAGCGCGTCGTAGGCATCGTGAAGGCCTACGTGACGAGGGTCGGTGCGGGGCCGTTCCCGACGGAGGATCTCGGCGACGACGGCGAGCGACTGGGGGTTCGCGGTCAGGAGTTCGGGACCGTGACAGGGCGGAAGCGTCGCTGTGGATGGCTGGACGTGGCCCTCCTTCGCTACGCGATCCGCGTGAACGGGCTCACCGAGCTGTTCCTGACGAAGCTGGACGTGCTGTCCGGCTTCGAACAGATCCGGATCGGCACCGGGTACCGCGTGGAGGGGGATGAGTTCCGCGACTTCCCGCCCAACCAATCCCTGTTCCACAAAGCCGAGCCGATCTACGAAGAGGTGGACGGCTGGATGGAGGAGATCGACGAAGCGAAGACGTTCGAGGACCTTCCGAAGGCCGCGAGGGAGTACGTGCGCCGGATCGAGGAGCTCGTGGACGTGCCCGTCTCCGTCGTCTCGGTCGGTCCGGCCCGCGAGCAGAGCCTGCCGGCCAGATGAAGGTCCTCGTCGTCGGCGGCGGCGGCCGGGAGCACGCCCTCTGCTGGGGGTTGGCGCGGAGCCCGTTGGTCGAGCAGCTCCACGCCGCGCCGGGCAACGCGGGGATCGCGTCGGTCGCGATGTGCCATGCGGCCGCCGCCGCCGACGTCGATGCGCAGCTCCGGTTGGCGGACGACCTTGCGGTCGACCTCGTCGTGATCGGCCCGGAGGCGCCGCTCGTCGCCGGGCTCGCAGACGAGCTCCGGGCGCGAGGGCGGCGGGCCTTCGGCCCGGGACGCGCAGCCGCCCGACTCGAGGGATCGAAAGCCTTCGCGAAGGACCTGATGGTGCGCCACGGGATCCCGACGGCCCGGGCGGCGACGTTCTCCGACGTCGGCCCCGCATCCGCCTTCGTGGACGAGCTGGGCGGGCGGGCCGTCGTCAAGGCTGATGGCCTGGCGGCCGGGAAGGGCGTGACCGTGGCGTCCGACCACGCGGGCGCGGTCGCGGCCATCGAGGAGTGCCTGGTCGCGGGCGCGTTCGGCGAGGCCGGCGCACAGGTGGTCGTGGAGGAGATGCTCGAGGGGCCCGAGGTGTCGGCGTTCGCGCTGGTCGATGCCTTCTCGACGGTCCCCCTCGGGCTTGCCCAGGACTTCAAGCGAGCCGGTGACGGCGACACGGGGCCCAACACCGGGGGGATGGGGGCGTACTCGCCGCTCCCGTGGCTCGACCCGGCCACCGAAGCTCGGATCTGGGAGGTGGTGTCGTCGACGGTGGGCGCGCTCCACGACTACGGGATCGCGTACTCGTGACTCCTCTATCCGGGCCTGATGCTCACCGCGGAAGGCCCGAAGGTCCTCGAATACAACTGTCGGTTCGGCGACCCGGAGACCCAGGTGGTGATCCCGCGGCTGCGCGG
>JBKKAE010000208.1:0-2880 GCA_046714835.1 Actinomycetota bacterium
TCGCGACACCGGTCCCCCGGCGCTGCCCGATCGTGAAGCCGAACGCTCCCCCGTGGCCTCCGATCACCGCGCCGGCGGGATCGACCACCTCTCCCTCGCGCACCAGGTGCGGGAGGTTAGCGCGCGCGTACGCGCCGGCGTCGCCCGACGGCGCGAAACACAGCTCCTGCGAGTCGGGCTTGGTCGCGACCGGGAGTCCGAACCGCTCGGCCAGCGCGCGGGTCTCGCTCTTGGGGATCTCTCCGACCGGGAACAACGACCGAGCGAGCGCCTTCTGTCCGAGCATGTGGAGCATGTACGACTGGTCCTTCGAGCGATCCACCCCGCGGAGGAGTCGCCACCCCGCTTCGCCCTCCGACCGCCGGACGTAGTGGCCGCTCGCCACCATGTCGATCCCCAGCTCGTCGGCTCGATGCAGGAACGCCCCGAACTTGATCTCCCCGTTGCACCGAGCACACGGGTTGGGCGTGCGGCCGGCCTCGTGCTCCGCGGCGAAGTCCGCGAGCACCGTCCGCTCGAACGCATCGGTGAGGTCGCAGATCTCGAAGGGGATCCCCACGATGCGGGCGGTCTCGGCGGCATCGTTCCTCGCGCTCGGGCCGCAGCAGCCGTGATCGACGCCGTCGAGGTGGATGAGCCGCATATGGGACCCGAGCACGTCGAATCCCTCCTCGTGGAGCAGGCAGGCGGCGACCGAGGAGTCGACGCCGCCGGACATCGCGACCAGCACCGAAGGCATGCGACGAGGCTAACAGCGGGCGGCTTCCGCCTCGGCAGCGATGAGGCGTGACCGCAAGGGACCCTTATCGTGATGCTCGATGCTGGAAGCCCGATTCGACGACCTCACCGGCGCCTCGGCGTCGTTCCGGATGGTGGAACCGGTCGGCGTGCTGGAGGCGACACGCGCCGGAGAGGTCGTCGAGACGCTCGAAGCGGCCGAGGCGGCGGCCGGGCGCGGCTTGTGGGTCGCAGGGTTCGTCGCCTACGAGGCCGCACCCGGCCTCGATCCGGACCTCGTCGTCCGATCCCGCGAGGCGGACGACCCGTTCGCGGGGCTGCCGCTGGCGTGGTTCGCGATGTTCGAACGGGCCGAGCAGACGACCCTGCCGCTCCCCCGCGACGACGGCGTGGCGGCGGCGCCCGAAGGCACGTGGGTGCCGACGACAGCTCGCGACCGATACGAGTCCTCCGTCGACCGGATCCGGGAGCTGATCGCGGCCGGGGAGACGTATCAGGTGAACCACACGATGCGCCTGCGCTCCCGGGTGGAGGGCGACCCCCGCGGCCTCTACCGCGACCTGTGCTACGCACAGCGCGGCGCGTTCTCCGGCTACCTGGACCTCGGGCGTTATCGCATCCTGTCGGCCTCGCCGGAGCTCTTCTTCGAGCTCCGCGGCGGCGCGATCGTCACCAAACCCATGAAGGGAACGGCGCCGCGTGGCAGGTGGCCCGAGGAGGATCGCGCCGCCGCGGAGGACCTCCTCGCCTCGGCGAAGGATCGCGCGGAGAACGCGATGATCGTCGACCTCCTGCGGAACGACCTCGGCCGGATCAGCCGGACCGGCTCGGTCACGTGGGCGGACGTCTTCCACGCCGAGCGCTACGAGACCGTCTGGCAGCTCACCACCACCGTGTCCTCCGAGCTCGAGAGCGGCGTCGGAGTGGCAGATGTGTTCCGCGGCCTCTTCCCGAGCGGATCGGTCACCGGCGCGCCGAAGGTCCGGACCATGCAGATCATCAGCGAGCTCGAGGACTCTCCGCGAGGCATCTACTGCGGGGCGGTCGGCTACCTCGCACCGTCCGGATCCGGCCACCCCGGCGCTCGCTTCAACGTCGCGATCCGCACCGTGACCGTCGACACCGCCTCAGGAACGGCGGAGTACGGGGTGGGCGGCGGCATCACATGGGACTCCGATGCCGAGGCCGAGTACGAGGAAGCGGTTGCGAAGACGCGCGTCCTGACCGCGCGTCGTCCCGGATTCGAGCTCCTGGAGACCATGCGTCGGGACGCCGCCGATGGCGTGCGGAACCTGGACCGGCACCTCCGGCGCCTGTCGGAGTCAGCCGACTACTTCGGTTTCCGATACGACGAGACGGAGGTCCGCGAGGCGGTCGAGAAGGCCGTGGCGTCCGCGCCGGCCACGCCGTGCCGGGTCCGGCTCGCCCTCGCGAAGGACGGAACGGCGAGGGTGGTGTGTACGCCGCTCCCGAGCGACCCGGACGTGGTCCGCGTCGCGCTCGATGACGTGCCGCAGGATCCCCGAGACGTGTTCCTGTTCCACAAGACCTCACGACGGGAGCGGTACGAGGAGGCTCGCCGCCGCTATCCCGACGCCGACGACATCGTGCTCGTGAACGACCGGGGTGAGGTGACCGAGTCGACGATCGCGAACGTTGCGGTGCGGATGGGTGGGCGCTGGGTGACACCCGCGATCGAGTCGGGGCTGCTGCCGGGGATCGGCCGTGCGGTGGCGCTGGAGGAAGGGACGTTGACCGAGGCTCCGGTCTCGATCGAAGAACTACGGTCTTCGGAGGAGCTCGCCCTCGTCAGCGACACACGAGGATGGCGTCGTGCCGTGCTCGTCTAGTCCAACTCCGGTTCCACGGGGAAAGAGAACGGCCGCATGCCGTGCTCTTCCAGAGGGCAGTCGCAGAGTGGGCAGCGAGGCGGCTCCTCGTACACGAGCACGGTCCGCTCGCAGTACGGGCAATCGCCTTCTCGCATCGCGGGAGGTTGTTCTGTTTCGTTCGGCATCGGCATCGCGCTCGGGGGGAGCGGTCTCCTGCCTGCATCGGCGGGAAGATCGCCTACCTTGAATCAGGCAGACAGTTCGAGGGCGTGACGTTGCCGGGCCGGACACAGCGCGACCCTCCCGGATC
>JBKKAE010000209.1:0-4218 GCA_046714835.1 Actinomycetota bacterium
AGGACGGGAGCGGCTACGACAACCTCCGGACCTGCATCGACGGACCAGTCTTCAACCCGGCCCGGGTGTTGTGGGACCGATGGTTGGGTGAGCGGCCCACGATGCTGCCCACCCCGCCCGAAGGCCTCCCGGTCGTCCGAGCGTGGCCGGGATGAGCGGGGCGCCGTGAAACGGACGCTCTCGGTCGACCTCGGGGCGGGCCTCGTCTTGCCCACCCCCGTCCTCGTCGCCTCCGGATGCGGCGGCACGGGCCGAGAGCTGAGCAGCCTCGTCGACCTCCGGAAGGTGGGCGGCCTGGTGAGCCGGAGCATCACCCTGGAACCGCGCAAGGGGTCCCCGCCTCCGCGGATCGCCGAGACGCCGTCCGGAACCGTGTGGACGACGGGGCTGCAGAACCCCGGGATCCACGTGTTCCTGGACGCGGAGCTGCCGCGCCTCGCGAGAGGTGGGGCGCCGGTGATCGTGTCGATCGCCGGGGGATCCCTGGAGGAATACGTTCGGCTCATCGGGGCGCTGCAGACGCGGCCTGAGGTCGCGGCGATCGAGCTCCACCTGTCCGGACCGGACGAAGAGCTTCGGCGTGACGTGCTGGGGGCGCATGTCGACCGCACCGGCGAGATCGTGGGCGCGGTGGCGCGTATGTCGCTGGTACCGGTCTTCGCGAAGCTCCCGATGTCGGCCTCGGACCTCCCGGAGCTCGCCCAGGCGGCCGTTCGGGCGGGTGCGCACGGCCTGACGATCGGCGGGCCGCCGCCGGCGCTCGGTGTGCGGTCGGCGACGCTCCGCCCCGCGCTCGGCGCCGTCACGGGATGGATGTCCGGGCCCGCCCTGAAGCCGCTCACGCTCCGAGCCGTGTTCGAGGTCGCGCGTGCCGTCCCTGAGGCGCCGATCATCGCCGTCGGTGGTGTCCGGAGCGCCGAGGACGCGGTGGAGATGCTGCTGGCCGGCGCCTCCGCCGTCCAGATGGGCACCGCCGTGCTCGTCGATCCCGCGTCGCCCGTCGACGTCGCGAGGGGGATCGCGGGCTTTCTCAAGGCGAAGGGCCTCGAGTCGCCGAGGGACCTGCGGGCGCGCCTTCGGGTTCCCGCGGGGTTCGGGACGCCCGACGAACCGTGATCCCCCGCCCCGCGGATCCGCTCGTCGCGGCCCTCGACGTCTCCACGCTCGAGGAGGCTGAACGCCTGGCGGCGCTCCTGTCCCCGCATGTGGGCATGCTGAAGGTCGGGTTAGAGCTCGCGTGGGGCGTCGGCCCCGAGGCGGTACGCCGCATCGCGGCGCGCGGACCTGTATTCGTGGACTGCAAGCTCCACGACATCCCGAGCACCGTGGAACGAGCCGCGGCGAACGTCGCCCGTCTCGGGATCGCGATGCTCAACGTGCACGCGTTGGGAGGCGAGGCGATGATGCGGGCGGCGCGGAGCGGAGCGGACCGCGGCGCGTCGGCGGCCGGGATGGATCCCCCACTGGTGGTGGCCGTCACGGTGCTGTCCAGTCACGCGGGGGAGGGACTCGCCAGCCCCGCGTCGCTCGCGTTCGAGGCGAAGGCGGCGGGTCTGGACGGCGTCGTCGTCTCCGGCGAGGACGTCGAGGACGTTCGAGCGACGTGCGGCGAGGAGTTCTGTCTCGTCGTTCCCGGGATCCGTCCGGCGGGATCCAACGGACACGATCAGGTGCGGGTGCTGACTCCAGTCGAAGCGATCGAGAAAGGTGCCGACTACTTGGTGATCGGTCGTCCGCTGACCGAAGCTGCCGATCCGGTCGGTGTCGCGCGAGGGATCCTCCGCGATCTTCGCTGACGTCTCGATCGACGAAACCGCAGGCCACACGCGATGGCGCGGCTTGTCACGCCGCCACGAGCCGTGCGTATACTCGCGCCCTCACGCCTCACCGAGCAGAAGGAGCATGGGCATGGCACTCCCGATCCTCACCCCGGAACAGCGCGCGCAGGCCCTCGCGAAGGCTGCGGAGGCGCGGAAGAAGCGCGCCGAGCTCAAGGGAGAGCTCAAGTCCGGGAAGCGGACGTTGGGTGACGTGTTGATGCGATCGACGGAGGACACCGTCGGGAAGATGAAGGTGTCGGCGGTCCTCGAGTCGCTCCCGGGTGTCGGCAAGGTTCGGGCGCAGAAGCTGATGGAAGAGCTCGACATCTCGGCCAGCCGCCGCGTTCGGGGACTGGGTGCGAAACAACGCGCGCAGCTCCTCGACCGATTCAAGAAGTAAGCCGGCCATCCGCACGGGGAAGCTCTTCGTCCTCGCGGGTCCGTCGGGGGTGGGCAAGGGGAGCATCGTTCGGGAGCTGGTCACCCGCGATCCGGAGGGACTTTCGCTGTCGGTCTCGGTGACCACGCGTGCTCCTCGGCCGGGGGAGGTCGACGGGGTCGACTACTTCTTCATCGACGACGACGCCTTCGAGCGCATGATCCGCGCGGGCGAGCTCCTCGAATGGGCGGAGATCGTGGGGCATCGATCCGGAACCCCTCGCGGCTTCGTCGAGGACCGGCTGGCCGCCGGCCGAGACGTGGTCCTGGAGATCGACGTGGTCGGCGCGTCCCAGATCCGGGAGCGGGTTCCCGGATCGGTCCTGATCTACATCGAGCCGCCGTCGATGGAGGAGCTCGAGCGGCGTCTCCGCGGGCGAGGCACCGAGACGGAGGAGCGGATCCGTCTGCGTCTGGAGACCGCGGCATGGGAGCTGGAGCAGCGGGATTGGTTCGACCACGTGGTCGTCAACGACGACCTCGAACGAGCATCTGCGCAGGTCGCTGCTATCATCGAGGCATCCCGCTCCCCTTCCTAGGGAAAGGCCTCTCTGTGATCGAGCCCAAGATCGACGACCTGCTCGCCGCCGTGGATTCGAAGTACTCGCTGGTGATCCTTGCTGCCAAGCGTGCGCGCGAGATCAACTCGTACTACAACCAGCTCGGCGAGGGCCGTGGCGAGTTCGTGCCGCCCCTGGTGGAAACCGGCTTCTCGAACAAGCCGCTCTCGATCGCCCTCCAGGAGATCGCCGAAGGGAAGATCGACTACGAGCGACCCGAGGAGCCCGAAGCCGAGTAGCGACCCGCTCACCGGGCGACGGGTGTTGCTCGGTGTCTCCGGCGGGATCGCCGCCTACAAGGCTGCGCTCGTCGCCCGCCTCCTGAAGGCCGCAGGCGCCGACGTGTCGGTCGTGATGACCGAAGCGGCGACGCGGTTCATCGGCCCGGACACGTTCTCGGCGCTCACGGGAGAGCCCGCGCACACGTCGCTCTGGGAGCGACCGGGCGAGGTGCTGCACGTGCGACTCGCGCGGGAAGCCGACATCGCGGTCGTGGTGCCCGCGACCGCCAACGTCCTGGCCAAGCTCGCACACGGACACGCCGACGACCTGCTCTCGGCCACGTTGCTCGAGGCCACGTGTCCGTTGGTGATCGCGCCCGCGATGCACTCGGGGATGTGGGAGCATCCGGCAACCCAGGCGAACGTCGCCACCCTTCGGGAACGCGGCGTCACCTTCGTCGGACCGGCCACCGGTGCGCTCGCGCACGGAGACGAAGGGATCGGCAGGCTCGAGGAACCAGAGGACGTCGTCACCGCGGTGCGAGGTGCTCTGGCACCCCAGGATCTGGCCGGGCGCACGCTGTTGCTCACGTCCGGCCCGACCCACGAGCCGATCGACCCTGTCCGCTTCCTCGGCAACCGTTCGACCGGCAAGATGGGGGCCGCGCTCGCGGCCGAGGCGCTCGGCCGTGGCGCATCCGTGACCGTGGTCCTCGGTCCCGGCGCGGTCGTGCCGTCGGGCGTCGAGGTCGTGCCCGTCCAGACCGCGGAGGAGATGCGCGACGCGGTGCTCGCGAGGTTCGACGACGCGGACGCGGTCGTCATGGCGGCCGCCGTCGCGGACTTCCGCCCCAAGGCGGTCGCCGACGAGAAGCTGAAGAAGGACGCGGGAGTTCCCGAGCTGCACCTGGAGCCGACGCCGGACATCCTGGCGGAGCTGGGAGAGCGGCGCACGGACCAGGTGCTCGTCGGATTCGCGGCCGAGACCGAGGACCTCGAGCGAGCCGGTCGGAGGAAGCTCGGATCGAAGCGCCTCGATCTCGTTGTGGTGAACCTCGTCGGACGAGACGGCACCGGATTCGGCTCCGACATGAACGAGGCCATGATCCTCGCTGCCGAAGGGGACGACGTCCAGCTCCGCCGATGGACCAAGCGCGAGCTGGCTGCCGCCGTGATCGA
>JBKKAE010000210.1:0-5787 GCA_046714835.1 Actinomycetota bacterium
CGTCTCATCTCCATCCCCCTCGGCGTCGATGACATGTGGCATGAGCACCCTTGCTCCCTTGGAGCTGCCCGACGACATCCAGCGCCGCCTGAACGCCTACAAGGCGGTGGGCGCCCTGCTCCTGATCGCCGTCTGGGGTTGGTTCGCACTCGTGAAGAACGACCAGACGCCGATCTTCGTGTACCTCAACATCGCGGTGCACGAGATCGGGCACGCCCTGTTCCAGCCGTTCGGCGAGCTGACGATGTTGATCATGGGGTCGGGGTTCGAGGTGCTCTTCCCGTTCGTGGTCGGCGCGGTATTCCTCGTGGGGAAGCGTGATCCCGTGTCGACCGCCGTGGCCTGGGGCTGGGCGGCGAGCGCTGTGGCGAGTGCCGCCACCTACATCGCTGACGCGGACAACGGACGGCTCGCCCTCCTCGGCGCGACCGGGCCGGATGCCGCCGGTGACTGGGAGCGGATCCTGGGCGTGGAGTTCATCGACAAGGTGTATCTCGCCGACTCGATCGCAGGGACGGTGCGGACGTTCGGCTACGTGCTCTGGATCGTGGCGCTGGGACTGGCCATCTGGGCGATCGTCCGGAACCGGGCTCAGGAGAGCGCCGCGGACCCGACCCCCCGGCCGACCGCGAACCCGAGCCCGCCGCGTCCCGCCGTCGACGCCGAGGAGATGTGGCGGTAGGGGGCTCGCATCAGGTCCCTCCCCGAGTTGGAGTACGATGCTCCGGCGTCGGACCCGAGGGAGCGACCAATGGCTGGAAGCACCGTCATGACCGAATGGCTGAGGCGGGTGCCGCTGTTCTCCGCATGCTCGACCCGCGAGCTTCGCGCGATCGCGGGGGTGGTGAAGGACGTCAAACATCCCAAGGGCACGGTCATCGCCACCGAAGGGGATCCCGGGGTCGGGCTCTTCGTGATCGTCGACGGGGAGGCGGAGGTCACGATCGGTGGCAGGCGCATGGCGATCCTGCGCCGCGGCGATTTCTTCGGTGAGATCGCGCTCCTCGATGGCGGACCTCGGTCGGCGACGGTGACGGCCCGCTCCGACATGCGGCTCCTCGGCCTGACCGAATGGGTGTTCCGAGGGCTGCTCCAGGAGCATCCCTCGATCGCGGTGAAGACGCTCGAGGCGATGGCCGGTCGGCTCCGCGACGCTACGCAGGCCGCGACCGCCTAGGCCCCACCGGCCGATGCCGGTCCTTATGCGCCCGGACGGCGTCCGGCTCTTCCACGAGATCCACGGACCGATCGACGCGCCGCCGCTGATCCTCCTCGAAGGCATGGGCGGCGACATCCCGGGCTGGCGGAGGAACATCCCCGTGCTCGCCCGCGAGCTGCGAGTCGTTGCCTACGACTTCCGCGGCAACGGGAACAGCGATGAGCCGCCCGGCCCGGCGACGATGGCCACCTTCGTGGACGACACCCTTGCTCTCCTCGACTCCTTGGACATCGATCGAGCGCACGTCTACGGCCAGTCCTTCGGCGGGATGGTGGCGCAGGAGATGGCGCTCACGGGCCCCCAACGCATCCGTACCTTGATCCTCGGCTGCACCCACGCGGGGCCGAAACACGTCGTGCGGGGGAAAGGCTCGAAGGTGCCGAAGGCGGAGCCGTGGCGAGCGATGTACTCGCCGAGCTTCCCGGAACGCCACCCGGAGCACGTTGCGGAGGACCTCCGGATCGGGGCCGCCCAGCCGAAACATCCGGACGGCGGACGGAGACAATGGGAGGCGATGCAGGAGTTCGACAGCTTCGATCGTCTCCCTTCCCTCCGGGTGCCGACGCTGGTCATCCACGGGACGGAGGACCAGGCGATCCCCGTCCAGAACGCGAGGCTGCTCGCGGCAAGGATCCCGAACGCCGAGCTCGTGCTGCTCGAGGGCGCCGGGCACCTCTATCACTCGGAACGAGCTGCTGAGGCCGATGCCGTCGTCCTGTCCTTCGTCAAGAGGCACGGGGATGCCTGAGGCACCCGAAGACGTCGTCCTGCTTGCTGAGGCTCGCGCCGCCGCGCGCGCCTCCCGGGACTTCGCGGAGGCCGACACGCTCCGCGACCGGATCACCGAGGCGGGCTGGACCGTGGTCGACGAACCCGGCGGCTACCGACTGGAGTCGGCGCCCGAGGAGGGGGAGCCGATCGCGCGACGTCGCGCAGGCGACGTCTCGTCCCTCCTCGACGCCGAGCCCGACATGGATGCGACGGTCCATTGGGTCTGCGAAGGCTGGAGCGAAGACATCGAGCGAGCGATCACCGCTTTCCGCGGGAACGAGGGCGGCCGTTCCGTGCAGTACGTGATCGCCGACGTCACCGACCGGGAGCCCGCGTCGTGGGGTGATGGGGTCGAGGTCGTGTGGCTCGAGGAAGGGACCGGGTGGGGTGCCGCGCGGAACGCCGGGCTCAAGCGCACCCGCGGCCGCACCGTGCTGATGATGGACGGCTCGGTGGAACCGACCGGCGACGTCTTCGGGCCGCTGGAGGCGGCCCTCGCGGATCGTGGTGTGGGGATCTGCGGTCCATACGGCATCGTGACCCACGACCTCCGTCAGTTCGACGAGGCGCGCACCGGTGACGTCGACGCGATCGAGGGCTACCTGATGGCCCTGCGGCGCGAGACGCTCGTCGCCGCAGGTCTCTTCGACGAGAAGTTCAGGTGGTATCGCACCGCAGACATCGAATACTCGTTCCGGGTGAGGGACCTCGACGGGCGTGCCATCGTCGTCGACCTCCCGGTTACCAAGCACGAGCACCGGATGTGGTTCCACACCACGCCCGAAGACCGAGCGAGATGGTCGAAGAAGAACTTCTACCGGTTCCTCGATAGGTTCCGCGACCGCTGGGACCTGCTGGTAGACCCGCTACCCGAAGACGAACGACCCCATCATCACCACGACGACCACGACCACGACGACTGAGCGACGCCGCTAATCGGTCGCGGGCATGGGTGGTGCCGGCGGGATCGACACGGCACGCGCGGCGACGGTTGGCTCGGCCGGCACCGTGTCGCGATCGCTCGCGGGCTCGGGCTTCGGTGTGGGCCTGATGGTCGCCGGATCCGGGATCTCCTTACGTCCCTCGAAGTAGGCCTTCAGCTCGTCGCCGTCGATCACCTCGGTGGCGATCAGCAGGGCCGAGAGACGGTTCAGCAGCTCCCGGTGCTCGGTGAGGATCTTCTCGGCGCGGATGTGCGCCTCATCCAGCAACCGCCGGACCTCTTTGTCGATCAGCTCCGACGTGTGTGCGCTCACCTTGGGCAGGGCGCCGGGCATCCACGCGTTCGGGTCGGCCCGGCCGAGCGAGATGGGTCCCACCGCATCGCTCATCCCGAACTGCGAAACCATCGCCCGCGCGAGGTCGGTCGCCTTCTCGAGGTCGTTCTGGGCGCCCGTGGAGATCACACCGTCGAAGTAGATCTCCTCCGCGGCCTGTCCTCCCATCGCGAAGGCCATCTGGTCCTTGAGCTGGGGCTCCGTCACGACATAGCGGTCTTCGAGAGGGCGCGTCATCGTGATGCCGAGGGCCGCGGCACCCCGCGGGATGATCGTCACCCGGTGGAGGGGATCGATCTCCTTGCAGTTGAGCGCGACGAGGGCGTGCCCCATCTCGTGCACGGCGACGCGTTCCTTCTGGCTGTCGGAGACGACTCGTGATTTCCGTTCGAGGCCAGCCGTGGCGCGGTCGATCGCCTCCTCGAGTTCCTCCATCGTCACCGAGTTCCTCTCGCGGCGCGCGGCGAGCAGGGCGGCCTCGTTCACGACGTTCTCGAGATCCGCGCCCGTGAACCCCGGGGTCCTCGCCGCGATCGTCTTCAGGTCGACGCTGGGATCGAGCGCCACACCTCGCGCGTGGACCCGGAGGATCTCCTCGCGGCCGTTCAGGTCCGGCAGGTCGACGACCACTTGGCGGTCGAACCGGCCCGGGCGGATCAGCGCCGGGTCCAGCACGTCCGGGCGGTTGGTCGCGGCCATGATGATCACGCCCTTGGAGGCGTCGAAGCCGTCCATCTCGACGAGGAGCTGGTTGAGCGTCTGCTCGCGTTCGTCGTGCCCGCCGAAGCTCCCGCTCATCGGGCCGGCGCGGCCCTTGCCGATGGTGTCGATCTCGTCGAGGAAGACCAGCGCCGGCGCCTTCTCCTTGGCCTGCTGGAAGAGCTCGCGGACACGGGCCGCGCCCAGCCCGACGAACATCTCGACGAACTCGGAGCCCGACATGAAGAAGAACGGGACGTTCGCCTCACCGGCGACGGCGCGTGCGAGCAGCGTCTTCCCACACCCGGGGGGTCCGAGTAGCAGCACCCCCTTGGGGATCCGGCCGCCGAGTCGCTGGTACTTCTTCGGGTTCTTCAGGAAGTCCACGATCTCGCGGAGCTCCTCCTTCGCCTCGTCGACCCCGGCGACGTCGGCGAAGCTCGTCTTCATCTCCTTGCGGTCGTAGATCTTCACCTTGTTGCGTCCGAGGTTCAGCGCCGAGCTCGCGCCGCCGCCGATCCTCCGGAAGAGGAAGTAGTAGAGGCCACCGAACAACGCGATGAACAGGACCGTTTGGACGATGAAGCCGGTCAGCGCGTTGGGTTGCTGCCCACCCACCTCGTAGCCCTGCTCGGTGAGCTGATCGATCAGCTCGGTGGGGTCGTACCCAGGGGGGATCGTTGCCACGAATGTCTGTTCGCCCTCGTCGGTGCGCACCACGCCGGTCACGCTCGTGGTGTTGATCGTGACCGGCTCAGATTTCAGCAGGTCGCCGTTGTTCACCGCCGCCCGGAAGCGCGAGAACGTCACCTCCGTCAGCGAGGCTTGGGTGAGGAAGGTGTTGAACAGGATCAATGCCCCCGCCACCACGAGTACCACCAGCAATGCCGATCGCGGCCGTGGCTGGGGCGCACCCGGTGCGGCGCGTCGTCCGAAGGGATTCTTGTCCTGCTCGGGCATGGCTCAATCTTCCCACCGCCTTGTAGTTGTGACGACCATCGAGGGCGACGGCGCGCCGACCAGGGATACTGGGCTCCGTATGGCGAACGCGAGCAGCGCGGCGGCGCCCACCGACCAGGATCTCCTGGACCGGTTCGACCGCGACGTCATGCCGCTGCTCCCGGGCCTGTACGGGGCTGCCCTTCGGATGACGAGGAACCCCGCCGACGCAGAGGATCTGCTGCAAGAGGCGACGCTTCGTGCTTACCGAGGATTCGCGTCGTTCCAGGAGGGGACCAACCTCAAGGCCTGGCTGTACCGGATCCTCACGAACTCGTTCATCAACATCTACCGCAAGAAGCAGCGGGAGCCGAGGACGGTCGACGGTCCCGAGGATCTGGACGAGTGGTTCCTGTTCGACCGGCTGGGGTCCCAGAGCGTCGCGCGTTCGGCCGAGGAAGACGTGCTGGAGAACATACCGGACGCCGACGTCAAGGGGGCGCTCGAATCCATCCCCGAGAACTTCAGGATGGCGGTGCTGTTGGCGGATGTGGAAGGCTTCTCGTATAAGGAGATCGCCGACATCACCGATGTGCCGATCGGGACCGTGATGTCGCGCTTGCATCGGGGAAGGAAAGCCCTGGAGAAGGCGTTATACGGCGTGGCCAAGGAGCGAGGACTCGTCGATGGGTGACATGGGATGTCGAGAGACGAAGCGGGAGCTCGAGCGCTACGTCGACGGCGAGTGTCTGAAGGAGCTCACCCCCGAGGTGGAGGCTCATCTCGCGGGCTGCGTCGACTGCCACGACCACGCCGAGTTCAAGCGGCACATGAAGCTCCTGATCGCCACGAAGTGTGGCGGCGAGGCGCTCCCCGAGGGGC
>JBKKAE010000211.1:0-3174 GCA_046714835.1 Actinomycetota bacterium
GCGCTCCGAGAGCGCCTCGCCGGCTCCCCGTTCCACACCTGGGCCGGGATGAACGTGGTGGAAGCGTCTGCCGGCGAGGTGACGGTCGCGATGGACGTGCTCGAGCATCACGTCAACCTCCAGGGCCTCGTCCATGGAGGGATGCTTGCGATCCTCGCGGACACCGCGTGCGGCCTCTCCATCCGCTCCGCGATGGAACCGGGGCGGCTCCACGTCACGACCGACCTGGACATCCATTACCTCGCGCCGGCGAAACCGGGGCGTCTGTTCGGCCGCGGGAAGGCGATCAAGGTCGGCCGGACGCTCGCGTTCGCGGAGGTGTCGATCGAGAACGGAGCGGGCCGGCTGCTCGCGCGAGCGCAAGCGCGATTCTCGGTGAGCGGCCGCGAGCCCGAGGCCGGCTAGTACTCCACGTCGATCTTGGCCATCGCGGCGGGGAGCTGCGAGAGCGCGCCCTGGAGGCCGAGGATCATCCCCATGTTGCCGGCGATCTTCAGCATGCCCGTCATGAAGGCGGTGACCGGCGAGAGCTCGCCTTTCGCCAGCGCCGCGGAGGTGTCGTAGCTCTGGGTGATGGTTGCATCCTCGCCCTCGATGTCACCGGTCCCCAGGTCGATCGTCCCGTCGTCGATCGTGATCCAATAGTGGGTCTCGCCTTCGGCTCCGCTGATGACCTGCTGGATCGTTGCCTTCTGGCCGGCGGCGGCCTGACGGAACGCGTCGCTCTGGTTGAGCTCTGCCTTCAGCGCCTCCGCCCACTCGTCGGAGAGGAACTTCACGGACACGGTGTTCGACCTCCGTTGATCAGATCAGGTGTGCGTTCGGGTGACGGATGCGTCCGAGTATAGGGCGGCTCTACTCGAAGAAGTGCGGATCGGTCAAGTGCACGACGTCGTTGAGGAACCGCACGCTGCGAGCGTCGCCCGCGACGTCGATGCTGTTCAGGCTCGTGGTCTCGGGGAGGAAGAACATCTCCTGCCGGAGCGCGAGGAGCTCGCCGACGTAGGCGTTGATCACACCTCCGTGGGCGAACACGAGCAGGTTCTCGTCGGGGTGCTTCCGCAGGAGCCTCTCGATGGCGTCGTGGACTCGAGCACGGAACCGATCACCGCGCTCGGCATCAGGCGCGCGATGCCAGATCGCCCGCTGATGCCGGATGTGCTGCATCACCTCGGGATCCGACTCGATGATCTCTTCGAACGGCTTGCCTTCCCATCCGCCGATGTGCGCTTCCACGAGCTCGTCGTCGAAGGAGACCGTGGTGCCCGCCTCGCGCGCGAAGGCCTCTGCGGTCTCGCTCGCGCGCCGGAGCGGGGACGAGTACACGACGAACGGGTCGAGGTCCATCACGCGGAGCCGTCTCGCGAGGAGCACCGCCTGCTCCCTTCCCGTCCCGGACAGAGGGGGATCCCACTGCTCCCCGCGAGCGCTCGCCCAGGGGTCACCGACCCACTCGAAGTCCGACTGACCGTGGCGGATCAGGTACAGGATGCGGCCGGTCACGCGGGCGCGGACACCCTCTTCGGCTTCTTCGGCAGCTTCGGTTTCTTCCGGTCGGACGTCTTCCGCAGCCGCCTCGTCCCGTGTGGATGGGCCGCACGCCAGTGATCTGCGTAGTCCTCGACGTCTTCTCGGAGCCAGATCCGTCCCGACGCGAGGGTGCCGATCGGCTCCGGGAACGAGCCGCGATCGATGTAGGTGATCACCCGGCGCTTGTCCCAACCCATGATCTCGGCGGCCTCTGCGACCCCCACCACTGCTGGGATGACTTCGATGATGAGATCGACATCGTCTCCGGTCGCCTTGCGGAGCTCCGCGAGGCAGCTCCCTCGGCTCGTTCCGGTCACCTCGATGTAGGCGGGCACGTCCAGGACGTGCGCGAACCATCGGCCTCCGGCCTCCCACATGCGAGCTCGGGCCGGTTCCCCCTGCCCCATCGCCCCGGATGCTAACGCTGTATGACGCCGTCCGCCCCGATGATCTACCAGCCGCAGCAGGGAAGGATGTAGCCACAGGCCGCGCAGCGGTAGTGCGCGTGCTCCGGCTCCATCGGGGCACCGCATGCGTCGCACGGCAGCCTCTTCGACTCGACGA
Organism: Actinomycetota bacterium; assembly: GCA_046714835.1. Taxonomy (GTDB): domain Bacteria; phylum Actinomycetota; class UBA4738; order UBA4738; family HRBIN12; genus JAJNBA01. Next base: position 2,095 of record JBKKAE010000211.1, read on the forward strand.
TCGGCGGGCAGCGCTCGGCGCTCGCGGGTGCAGCCATCCCCGACACCCTAGCCCGACGCTCCGACATCACGTGGGAGGTGGAGGCCGATAGGACCCGATCCTCCGGAGCTCCTTCCGCCAGCACTCGGTGTGCCAGTGACGGCGCTCCTCCGGAGCGTCCACGGGTATCACGACGAGGTGCCAGATGCCGGCTCGCACGAGGTGATCGCAGCCGGGGCACCGGTACTCCTTCTCGCCGCCGACGTGCCGGACGTCATAGCCTGGGATCTCCGCCCACTCGGGCGCGGCGGACCGTGGCCGGGGCGCCTCCTGCGGCTGGAAGAACTCGGGGTTCCGCCGGTTCTTGCGAGGCATCAGAGGTGTTCCCGCATGAACGCGGCGGCGTGGGGAGCCAGAGAGGCCCCGACCTCCTGGGGGTCCCGTTTCCGTCCGCGGACCTCGAACGAGTGGCCGCCCCCTTCGAACGGGACGAGCGCCGCGCGGTCGCCAAGCTTCTTCACGACCCGGCGGAGGAGGTCCGGAGACGCGAACGGGTCCGAGGTCCCCTGGAGGAAGAGCATCGGGGCCTCGACGCGATACAGGTGCTCGTCCCGGATCCGTTCCGGCTTGCCGGGCGGGTGCAGGGGATAACCGAGGAAGACGAGGCCCGCAGGGCGGATCTCGGCGTCTGCCGCACACATCGAGGCGATCCTGCCGCCGAGCGACTTCCCGCTCGCCCAAATGGGCTCCTTCTTCCGCCGGGCCGCGGCGGCTCCGAAGGCCGCACGCCACGCATCACGGAGGACGGCTTCGGTGTCCGGCGAGCGACGCCCGCTCTCGATGTACGGGAAGTTGAACCTGAGCGTCGCGAGCCCTTCGCCCACGCTTGCTCTCGTGAACCCGACGAGGAAGGGGTGGTCCATCCCGGCGCCAGCACCGTGCGCGACCACGATCGTGGCGAACGGAGATCGTGGCCGGGCATACATGGCCGACACCGGTCCCTTGACGGTGTCGATACGCAGCGACTCTTCTGGACCGGCCATCGCCGGCCAAGATTCACCCCAAGGTAGGCCCCCACCACATTGGCACCACCGGCGTATC
>JBKKAE010000212.1:0-6510 GCA_046714835.1 Actinomycetota bacterium
CCAGAGCCCGGCTCACCAGCTTGCTGCTCTCTCCCTTCGACGTCTCCTTGTAGCGGAGACCGAACGCGACGTTCTTCTCGACGTTCAGATGCGGGAACAGCGCGTAGTTCTGGAAGACGGTGTTCACGTGCCGCTTGTGCGGCGGCACGCTAGCCACGTCCGTGCCGTCGAGAACGACCTGACCCTCCGTGGGACGCTCGAACCCGGCGATCATCCGAAGGGTCGTGGTCTTCCCGCAGCCCGACGGACCCAGGAGCGAGAAGAACTCGCCGGGAGCGACCTTGAGATTGATGCCGTCGACGGCGGTGAATTCGCCGAAGCGCTTCACGAGATCGATCAGCTGCACCTCGCCACCCGCCATGAGCGGCGAGTCTATCGCGGGTGTGAGGCGGCCTGCCCGGAAACAACCCGGAGTCGCGCTGAGCGGCGTCTCCTGCTTTCATCATCCGGGCATGGAGCGATCGACATCGGAGGGGGAACACGAGCCGCTGATCCGGAGCCGGACGTTGCCACTCCTCGCAGGATACTGAAGCTTCGGTCAGTTCTGGGGCGTCTGGGTGATCCTGGTCCTCGAGTTCCAGCGACACCATTCGCTCACGGACAGTCGCCTCGGGCTCCTGTACTCGATCCTGTCCATCTCGGCGATCGCCACGATGCTGGCCGGCGCGCCGCGCCTCCAGCGACTGACGCTCCGTGCGAGCGTACCGGTGTCGCTGGCAAGCCTCGGGGTCGCCGCCGTGACCCTCGCCGTCGCGCCGACGTCGATCCTGCTGGTCACGTTCGTGCGTGCTGGTCGGCGTCGGCAACGGGCTGATCGACGTGTACGTGAACGTGGCCGCCCAGCGCGAGGAGACGCGGACCCGGCGCCCGGTCCTGCAGTGGCTCCATGCGAGCTACGCCCTCGGTGGCGTGACAGGCGCTGGCGCCGCCGGCATCCTTCGGACGATCGACGTCGATCACCGGCTGGTCATCGCGGCGTCCGGCATCGCTCTGTTCGCCACGGCGTGGTGGAACGTCCGGGGGCCTCACGAAAGCCCGCCGCCGAAGGCGCCCGGTCCGTCCTGTCTGTCTCGGCGCTGCGCCGAACGCCGGCGCTCTGGACCCCTGCGCTCACGGTGCTGTTCTGCTTCCTGGTCGAGGGATCGATGGATCTCTGGTCGGGTCTCTACCTGCGGGAGGAGCTCGGCGCCTCGCCGGCGGCGGCGGGCGCCGCATTCGTCGCGTTCGCGGGAGCCCTTTTCATCGGGAGGCTGTTCGCAGCCAGGGTCCTGTTCGGGCTAGGACCTCGCAGGACGATCGTGATCGCCGGGATCGGAGGCGGGATCGGAGGGACGATCGCGGTGCTCGCGCAAACGACACCGGTGGTGGCGGGCGCCTTCCTCCTGATGGGCTCCGCGATGTCGGCGGCCGGGCCGGCCGGGTTCAGCCTCGTCGAGATGTGAGCGATGATCCGAACGCGATCGCCGCCGTCGCGACCGTCGGCTACACCGGCTCCGTGTGGCCCCCACCGCTGTTGGGATGGATCGCCGACACCGTGGACCTGCGGGCGGCGATGGGAGTGATCGTGCTCGCCACTCTCGGCATCACGATCACCGGGCTCTTCGCCCGAGGGAAGCGCAAAGGTTCGGAGGACCGGACCGTCGCGACTACGACAGGTTGAGATAGACGGACTTCTTCTCGAGGAAGTCCTCGAGGCCTTCCTTGCCCAGCTCCCGGCCGATCCCGGATTGCTTGTACCCACCCCACGGCATCTCGGTCGGCGCCGGCTGCGTGTCGTTGATCCACACGATGCCCGATCGCAGCGCTTGCGCCGTGCGAAGGGCCTTCTTGATGTCCTGCGTCCACACGGCCGCGGCGAGGCCGTACTCGTTGTCGTTGGCCATCGCGATCACGTCCTCGATCGACGAGAACGGGATCACCGACATCACCGGCCCGAAGATCTCCTCGCGAGCGATCGTCGCATCGTTCGTGACGTCGGCGAATATCGTGGGCGGCACGAAGTAGCCCTGGGCGAGGCGCGGGTCGTCGGGCTTCTCGCCCTTGGCCGCGAGCGTCGCTTCGCCCGTCCCGATCTCGATGTAGCGCTCGACGCGCTCCTGCTGCTCCTTCGACACGAGCGGGCCCATGGTCGTGGACTCGTCCGAACCCTCGCCGAGCTTCACGTCCTTCGCCCGGTCGACGAACGCGTTCACCGCGTCGTCGTAGACCTTCGTGTCGACGAAGACGCGCGTGCCGGCCGAGCAGATCTCGCCCTGGTTCCAGAAGACCCCGTTGGAGGATCCTTCGAACGCGGCCGGGAGGTCGGCGTCGTCGAACACGATGTTCGGCGACTTGCCGCCGAGCTCCAGCGTGACGCGCTTCAGCGTGTCCGCGCCGGAGCGCATGATGATCTTCCCCACCTCCTTGGATCCGGTGAAGCCGACCTTGTCCACGCCCGGGTGCGCGACGAGAGGCGCACCGGCGGTTTGGCCGAACCCCGTGAGCACATGGAGGACTCCCGCCGGCAGACCAGCTTCCTCGAGGATCTTCGGCAGCTCGAGGCAGGTGAGCGGGGTCTGCTCGGGCGGCTTGAGGATGAATGTGCAACCGGCCGCGAGCGCCGGCGCCACCTTCTGGACCGCCATCATCAAGGGGTAGTTCCAGGGCGTGATGCCCACGGCGACGCCCATCGGCTCCTTCCAGACCATGAACATCGCGTCGGCCGACACGTGGTGGGAGTCCCCCTCGATCTTCGTCGCCCAGCCGCCGTAGTACTCGAACATGAACGCCACCTCGGCGACGTCCTCACGCGCGTCCCCGATCGGCTTGCCGGAGTCGAGCGATTCTCGCGCCGCGAGCCGCTCCTGCTCCCGCCGCACGATGTCCGCGGCGCGAAGCAGGATCCGGCCCCGATCGCGTCCGGAGGTGCCCGGCCACCACGAGCCATCGTCGAACGTGCGGCGGGCGGCGGAGACGGCTGCGTCAACATCGGCCTGCTTCGAGTCCGGCGCGGTGGCGATCACCTCACCGGTGGCCGGGTTGAACACGTCGAAGCGGGCTCCGTCCTGTGCGTCCACCCATTTCCCGTCGATGAAGTTCTGCAGCGCGTCTGCCATCTGGGTCACCCCTCTCCTGGAAGCCGACAGGCTAGCGGCTGGCCGGGAACGAGACCCACTCGTCTCGTCACTCGAGCGGCGGAGGCGGCGCGCCGATGCCCCACGCGTCCGCGCCTCCGTCAACCACGACGGTGGTTCCCGTCATGTAGCCTCCGCCGTCGCTCGCGAGGAACGCGATCGCGGCCGCGACCTCCTCCGGCCGGCCGGCTCGTCCCATCGGCACCGTCTTCGCGTACTCGTCGACCAGCTCCTGGCCACCGTATCGGAGCATCCCCTCGGTCTGGATCAGCCCTGCCGCGACACACGCCGCCCGGATCCCGAACTTGGACCACTCGATGGCGATCGTCGACGCCATGTTCTCCAGGGCGGCGCGCGCCGCGGAGGAGTGCGCCATCAGCGGCACGCCCCGGCGCGGGCTGAACCCCACGAAGCACACGAAGCCGCGCCGGTTCGGGATCATCCACCGTTCGGCGACCCTGTTGGTGAGGTGCCACGGTGCGTCCACATTGAGCCGATGGACGGCCCGCAGCCCTTTCAAGCCGATCTCTTCGAGGGGTGCCGCGAACTGCCCTCCCGCGTTGTTCACGAGGACGTCCGTCGCACCGAACCGTTCGTCGACGGCGTCGAGGAACGCCTCGACCTGCTCCGGTTCACGCACGTCACACGGCATCGCGAGCACGTCGCGGCCGGCGGCCTCCAGCTCCGTCCGCGCGTCCTCGAGGGGCTCCGGCCGCCGGCCGCAGATCGCGACGCGCGCGCCCGTCCGCGAGAGCTCGCGGGCCGTCGCGCGGCCGATCCCAGTGCCGCCGCCGGTTACGATCGCGACCCGACCGGCGTTGGCGTCGTCGGCGAGCGGGGATCGGAACTCCTCTAGCATGCGCGTCCGAGTATGCAGGAGATGCGCGTTCGCGGAGACGGTGGGGTCGAGCTCGTGGTCCGCGTCCACGAGGGGCCACCGACCTCGCCCCACGATGGCCTCCTACTGCATCACGGGCTGGCCTCGTCCCAACGGATATGGGACCTCATGGTGCCGAGGCTGACCCGCCGGTTCCGGGTCGTCACCTACGATGCCCGAGGTCACGGTCTGTCAGCCAAGCCGTCGAGTGGGTACGGATTCGACCCGGTCGTCGAGGATGCGCGCGCCGTGATCCGCGCGACGAAGCTGCGCCGACCCCTCGTCGCCGGGCACTCGTGGGGAGCGATGGTCGCGCTGGAACTCGCGGCTCGTCACCCTCGCGCGATCGGTGGCGCCGTGCTGGTGGACGGTGGCATCAGCGCCCTGCGCGAGGGGAGGGACTGGGCGACGGTGAAGCGGGAGCTGGCACCTCCCCACCTGGCGGGCACGCCCGTGGACGAGTTCCGCCGCATGATGCGCACGTTCCTCGGCGATGCGGTCGAGGTCACTCCCCAGATCGAGGAGATCGTCCTCTCGGTGATGCACGTCGACCGCCGAGGCCGGATCAGACCCCGCCTGTCGAGGGCCAACCATCTCCGGATCCTGCGGGCGATCTGGCTCCAGGACCCCGATGCCGAGCTCACGCGTCTCTCTGTGCAAACTCTCGCGGTCCTCGCTCGTGGAGGCGGCGACCCCGAGTGGGACGAGCGCAAGCGGCGGGCCGCCAAGCGAGTGGTGGGATCGGAAGCGCCCCTCCGCATCTCATGGATGGAGGGGATCCACGACCTGCCGCTGCAGCATCCGGACACGCTCACGCGCCGGATCGAACGTTTCGCCGAGCAGCTCGTACGATGACTCCATGGCCTGGGTCATCCTGCTTCTCGTCCTCCTCGCGGCGGCGTTCGGTGTGCTGGGCGCCGTCCTCAAGCTCACCGCGATCCTCGTCCTGACCGTCTTGCTCTCGATCGCGGCGCTCGTGGCGATCGTCTCGTACTCGGTCAAAGGGCAGATCCGCCGGTGGGAGCGGGGCGGCGCGGACGGTCGCTCGCAGGTCCGCTCGTGGTCGTGGGGTCAGCGTTCGCAGCCGCCCCGCGATCTGCCCTCCCACGACGACCGCTACTAGTCGGCCGGCCCCGTCACGCCCGGGACAGCATCCGGGCGAGTAGGCGCCCCACGATCAAGAGCAGCAGCGTGAACGCGAGCCCCACTGCGACGAACACGAGGATCCTCGCGCCTCGCGGTGAGCCCACGATCACGGTCCTGACCAACAGCCCGATGGGAACCGCGACGATCCAGTTCTTGAGCAGGCTCCGCCAGCCGGGTCGGTGGTACGTGTGTGCCGCCCACGCGACCAAGAACCAGGCTCCGAGCAATGGGATGGCGTTCCTGAGGAACCCCTCGACCGTCCTTCCTTGATACCCGCGGAGCCCCATCACTACGAAGGCGATCAGCGCCACCGCGTCCGCAACGACGTACCAGACGGTTCCGCGCCGACCCGGCAGCAGTCTGCGCACCATCGTTAGAGGAGTACGGCGGCGAGCTCGCGGAGAGCCAGGAGACCGACGTCGTCGTCACGTCCCGAGATCACCTGGATGCAGACGTGGTCCGCGCCCGCGTCCAGGTGCTCGCGCACGCGGCTCGCGATCGAGGACACGTCGCCCCAGGCGAACGCGGCATCGATGAGGCGGTCGCTCCCGCCGTCCCTCAGGTCATCCTCGTAGCCCAGCCGGCGCCAGTTGTTCGCGTAGTTCGGGAGCGACAGGTAGTCCGCCGCCCAGGGTCGGGCGATCCCCCGGACAACCGCGGGATCACCCGACACGATGGCGGTCTGCTCGACGGCGAGCACCGGCTCTGGCCCGAGGAGCTCGCGGGCCTTCGCCGTGTGTTCGACCGGGACGAAGTACGTGTGAGCGCCGGTAGCGTGCGATGCCGCCACCTGGAGCATCCGCGGGCCAAGCGCGGCGATCAGCCGACGCACCGGGACCTCTGGATCGGGACCCATCCGGGCCGCGTCCATCGCGTCCAGGTAGTCGGCCATGCGACCGACGGGATCGTCCCACTCCTGCCGTCGCCTCCCGGCCGTCGTCTGGTGGCCGATCCCGATCCCGAGCACTACGCGCTCGCCGTACGCGTCCGCGAGCGTCCGCCCTCCGCCGGCCATGGCCTCGGGATGGCGGGCAGTGACGTTGGCGATACCGGAACACACCGTTATCTCTCGCGTCGCGGCGAGGAGGAGCGAGAGGTGAGCGAAGATCTCCCTCGACGATCCACCTTCAGGCACCCAGAGCGCCGGGTACCCAATTCTCTGGATCTCGGCGACGGCCTCGCGAACGTCCACGGCGCGGAGCGCGTCGAACGCGAACGTCCACACGCCCACGCGTCCGAGCCGCGCCCGCAGCGCCTCGTGTGCAGCCCCCATCGAGAGCGAACCCTACCTACCTTCCGTCCGTCGAGCCGAGGTGGGCCGTGCCGATGCGCGGCTCCACGTGACGGCGAGCGTGATCGCGGTCACACGAACGT
>JBKKAE010000213.1:0-8534 GCA_046714835.1 Actinomycetota bacterium
GTCGTACAGGTCGTACGAGACGCCGTTCGCACGGAGGGCGTCCTCGTAGTACTTGAGGTAGTTGGGCTCGGTCGACGACGCGTACGGTGGGTTGTTCGCTGCACCGCTGTAGTCCTCGGCGGCGAGCACCAGGACCTCCGCGGGGTCGTCCTCGATCACCTCGAAGGTGAACGGGTCGCTGGTCTCCCCGCCCCCGGTGAACCAGACGGTGACCTCATCTCCCTCCGCGAGCCCGGATACCTGCCCACTCATGATCCGGTAGTGGACATCGCCGGTCGCGCCGTAGCGTTCGCCGCCGCTCCACTCCGTGGTCGGCGCAGAGCCACTGCCGCCGCCCTTCACCGACCAGTAAGCGGTGACGTCGCCCAGCGACCGCTTGGCCAGGACCTGGACCGTCTGCGTCGCTCCGTATCCGACGTCGAACGAGAAATCGCTCATGGGGTTGTGAGACTTCTGGACATCGATCTCCGACACATCGAGGTAGAAGGGCTCGGTGTCCATCCCGACGCTCGAGACCGGGTCGTCGGGCGTGTTCGCGGAGATCGCCACGCTCCGGGCGAAGGGGAGGTTCCGCTTGAACTCCCCCTCGATCGCGCCCTCCGCGTCGGGGAAGACGAATCCGTCACCGTTCGGCCCCTCGTCGAGCTCCGGCGTCCAGGCGAGCGACCCCTCCGAGTGGGCCCAATCGGTCGTCTCCCCGTTCGTCGTGTAGAGGTCGGCGCCGACACCGGGGTCATATCCCGCGATCGCCGGGTGCTTGTCCGTGCCAGAGAGGGCCACGTAGATCGGGTCGTCGGCCGACGGTGTGTTCACCTGGTAACCCATGGTGTACAGCAGCAGCTCGCCGAACGAGTGGTAGTTCACGTGGAAGGCGAAGGGGACCCTGTCGTAGAGGCTCATCATGGCTTGGGTCTCGGCCTCGGATGCCGCTGACGGTCCCCGATAGGTCTGGTCGCTCATGAGCGATGCAGAACCTTCGTCGTCGAAGTTCCAGTGCTCCGGGAAGTTCCGGTTGGGGTCGACGCCGTCCAGCGGCGTGATCGCGTTGTCGCCGTCGTTGTCCCGGAGGTTCTTCCTCCATAGACGGTCGGGACCGAACGTGTACTGGTAGCCGTCGGGGTTGGCGACGAGCACGAACCACAGCTCGGTCGATCCGAGGAGGTTCCGGATCGCGAGGGATCCTCCCTCGTACTTCTTCACGAGCCAAACGAGGAGCCGGCGGTTGACCTCGCCGGTGATCCACTCCCGCGCGTGCTGGAGGGAGCTGTAGAGCACCGCCGGCCGCGTGCCGTCTGGGGTGTCGTCGGCGTCCGCGGTCAGCCTCAGCGCGAGGATCTCTCGAGGGGTGTCGGGACCTCCGGACGGATTGGTCCCGAGCGTGTGACCGATCACCTGGAGGTCGGTCAGATCCGGGTACGCGGCCGCGAAGTCGTACATCCAGTCACGGATCCCGCCGGGTCCGTCGTAGTCACGCCATACCTTGAAGCCTGACGACTGTTGCAGCGATGCGAGACGGGTGGCGGTCAGTCCGTCGTCGTTCCGCCAGACCGTGAGGTCCACGCCGAGCTTCAAGAGCGCGCGGCGCTCGAACGGGTAGAGGACGAGCTCGAGGCGGACCTGCCCGTCGCCGAGGGAGTCGCTCGAGACGACGTCGTACCCGCCCTCGCTGATCTGCTGCGCGATCGCCGTGTCGACGACGGCCTCGTACATCTGAAGCTTCATCCTGGCGATCCGTCGGGGGACGGCACCGGCCGGAACGAGGGCGATGGCGACGAGGAGCAGGCTGAGCAGAACGGGAACGAACAGGCGGGTCGTCCGCTTCATGGTCCCTCCCTGTGGGGGTCTCCGGGCCGGGGCTTCCGGTCAGGTGTGGGTTCAGCGAAGTAGCCGAACGTATCACTCCTTGGAGCGGTCCGGGAAGGGCCCGGAGATGCGGGTCGGAGGGTCCGGGAAGGGGGTGGGTTCCCCGTGACCCTCCGACACCACGCCTATCTGAGGACGGGCCCGGCCGGAGGAGCCGGGACACCGTTGGGCGATGCTTACCCCCGCGATCCCGTCCCAAACTTCCGGATCCGAGGGATCCTCGTGAAGATCCCGTGAAGAGGAACCGGGTCGAGCTCCCTGCTGCCGGATGGTTGCCGGCCCCTCAGCCGTGCTCAGGAGGTCCTGCGGCTCCCCGCTCGGCCGCCCGGAGGAGCTCTTCGAGCGCCGCCCGAGCTCGCTCGCCGTCGTCGACCTCTTCGGGCCACCCCATGGCGTGACCGAGCTCACCGCGAGCCGCCCTCGTCCGCAACGCTTCCGCTCGGGCGCCCTGGGCTTTTGCCACCTCCAGGCTTCGGCCGAACAGGGATCGTGAGCGCCGGCGGCGTCCGGCGAGGGCGGCCAGGTGCGCGCGCTCTCGCAGGACGTGGGGAAGGTCGTTGCGGTAGAACCGCGCTCGGCGCCCGGCTTGCCGGGCGACGGAGCGCGCCCGGCGGAGGAGCCGGCGCCGCGTGGCGGGCGGCGCGGTCTCCGACGCCCGGCGCAGCGCGGTCAGGAGCCACGGTCTGACCGGGCTCACGCCCGCATTCTTCATCCCGGCGTGTCTGAATAGCCGCTGGCTCTCGTCGAAGGACCGGATCGCTCCCTCTGGATCGTCGACCGCCAGGAGCCGGACGCCCTCCGCCTGCCTGACGCTCGCCAGAGTGAGGAGGTCCTCGCTCGATCGTTCGAGCTCGGTCTGGATAAGGTCCTCCGGGACCCCACCGTCCGTGGCTTTGGCCCACCCCTCGAGCCCGATCCCCCGGGCCTGCGCATCCCCGATCTCCAGACCGGCCTTCCTCGCCGCGCGGCTGGCTTCCGCGGCGCCGGGAAGATCGCCGAGCCGATACAGGGCCATCGCGATCTGCAGGCGGCAGTTGTTCACCTCCCACTGGTCCCCCGTGGCCTCCAGCAGCTCGAGGGCTTCGCGCATCCGCTCCAGGGACCGATCGAAGTCCGACGCCGCGTAGAGACCTGCGCCCCAGAAGTGCAGGGACTGCCCCTGGCCCCATCGGTCGCCGAGTCGCACGCGGATCTCGTGCGAGCGCTGCGCGAAACGGACGCCGCGGCGATGCCACGGCAGCAGCATCATCGCGGGCGCGTGCTCCGAGTACGCCTGCGCCATCTCCGGCGTGGGGGGGTAGCGCTCCGCCACGTTCAAGGAACGGAGATGCGTCCAGAGCGTCGCGAGCTTCCCCCGCTCGAACCACCACGCGTACCCGAGCCGACCGTAGAACCTCGACGCCAACAGATCGATGCTCCCTTCCTCGGTGGACCTGCGGCCTACGAAGACGTGTGGCAGGAGGGAGTGCGTGGCTTGCACGAGCACCTCCCAGGCGAAGAGGGGCGGCACGGCCGCGCGGCTCCTCGGCACTCGGCGGTCGATCATGCGGAGCGCCTCCTGGATCGCTTCGGCCGCGGTGCGGACGTCGCCACGCTTGAAAGCGAGCTCGCCGAGCTTCCCGGCGATCGCCGCTGCTTCCGGACCACCTGGCACGAGCCGGCGAGCCTCGTCGAGCCATCGGGCCGCTTCCTCGTACGAGCCGCGGAGCATCAGCACCTCTCCGAGGTCTTCGGCGACGCGGGCCCTCGTCGCGACGTCACCGTCGCGGATCCCGCGGAACGCGATGCGATACATCATCTCGGCGCTTTCGAGCGCCTGCCGAGCCCGTGCGAGGGTTGCGGCTTCCAACGCTTGCGGCAGTGCCCGTTCCGGAGCTCCTCCCTCGTCGAAGTGGTACGCGAGGTCGAAAAGGTCGCCGGGACGTTGCTGCTCCAAGAGCTCAGCGGCCGCGAGATGCAGGGCTCGACGTCTCGTGTCGCTCAAGCGTCCCAGTGCGCCTTCGCGAACCTTGTCGTGCACGAAGGAGAAGCGATCGCGACTCTCGGTCGGCCAGATGAGGCCTGCCCGGCGGGCCTCCTCCACGATCGCGTCCGAATGGGCGAGGTCGATCGAGGCCAGTCCGGCGGCCTCGGCCACAGACGCATGCCGGCCGAGGACGGCTCCTGCGGAGAGGAAGCTCAGTATCTCGTCGGGGAGGCGGCCGAGCCGATCGAGGACGAGGGTGACCGGCCCGCCGGATGCGGTCAGCTTCGCGAGCGACCCGGGATCGATCAGCCATCCCCGGTCGCCTGAGTGGAGCGCTCCGGATTCGACCATCGCGCGCACCACCGAGGTGAGGACGAACGGCCGACCTTCGGAGACTCGTCTGATCACCGCGTGCGCCTCGTCGGGGATCCGGCCGACCATCGAGGTCACGAGGTCGCGTGTCGCGGCGTCGTCGAACGGGCGGAGCACGACGGTCATCGCGTTGGGCCACACCGACACCGGATGACGTTCCGTGAGTTCATCCTGCCGGAGCGCAGCCACCACGCTCACGTACCCGCCGGGTCTGCCTGCTGCCCATCGTCCGACGACCCTGAGGGAGAGCTCGTCCGCCCATTGACAGTCATCCAGGAGAAGCACCGCCGGGCGACCCTCCCATCCCAGCGCCTCGAAGAGAGCTGTCAGCGCGTCCAGCACCCGGCTCTCCACCGCTCGTCCGGAGCCCTCCTGTTCGGCCACGGTGAGGAGCTCCGCTAGCGAGGGCAGCACCGTTCGCAGCTCGGGGCCCCACCTCCCGGTGGTGTGTGCGAGTCGCTCGGCATAGGCAGGGTCGACCGCCGCGGCGTCGAGGAGGGACGAGGCCAGCCCGTCGAGCAGGCCGAATGGACGTGGGGCCTCGAGCTCCCTCGCCTCGGCCCGCAGGACGAGGTCTCCGCGCTGCGCCGCTCGATCCTCGATCTCGTCGAGGATCCTGCTCTTGCCGTTGCCGGACTTCGCTTCCAAGCGGATCAGGGTTCCTCGTCCCTGCCTCGCTTCGGCGAGGAGGGCGTCGAGCTCGCTCAGCTCGGCGCCCCGGCCCACCAGTCCCGGCTGCGTGGGACTGGTCCGCGCGTCGTGCAGTCCCACCACGAGCGGCGGGTCCACTTCGCCGAGCCGCAGACGCCGTTCGGTCTCGAGGAGATCGTCGAGGGCGCCGGTCGCGGCGGAGTAGCGCTCACGCGGGTCTGGTCGCAGGAGTCGATCGAGGATCTCGTCGATGACCCGCGGCACAGCGATCCCTCGAGCGCGGACGCTCGTCGGCGAGGCGATCAGCAGCGATCGGAGAAGCGCTCCCGCGTCTTCGGCGGCGTGGAGCGGCGTCCCCGTCAAGCACCCGTAGAGGAGCACGCCCAGCGAATACAGATCCGAGGCCGGGCCGACGGGTCCGTCGGAAACGCCGGCTACCTCCGGCGATGCGTATCGCGCGAGCGGCTCCGAAGCGGAGGTTCCCTCTTCGGCCCTGCCCGGCTCCTCTGCGCTCGGATCCACCAACCACGCGCGACCCGTCACCGGGTCGAGGATCACGTTCGACGGTTTCACGGCGCCGTGGACGAGTCCGAGACCGTGGATGGCGTCGAGCGCTCGGAGGGAGTCGATCGCCACGGTGAGACACGTCGCGAGCGGAAGGGGCGCCCGCTCGGGTATGTCGGCCAGCGACGTGCCCTCGACGAACGGACGGATGATCCTCGTCCTCGCGTCTTCGCGTTCCAGCCCCCAGGGCAGCACGAGCCTGGTCCACACCGATCGCCTGCGATCCGCCGGAGGGAACTCGCGGACCGGCCCGTGCACTTCCTTGATGACCCAGGTGGCGCCCGACTCCGCATCTCGCCCGAGCAGGGTCACGCCCCGATCCCTGCGTGAGAGCACCCTCTCCACGTCGATCCGCTCGGTGTGTGGGGGTCCCTTCGATACGTCCCCGGCCATCCTCAGTCCTCCGGCGGCTCCGCGATCGCTCGCTCGCGCGCGCCCATGATCGCCCGCAGCTGTCGGGCGATCTCGGGCATCTCCTCCTCGATCACCTGAAGGTCGTCCGCGCTCACGGTGACGGCCCGGATCGGCGACGTGACCCGAACCGTCGCCATCCGGCGCTGGAACCGCACGAGCGCGATCTCGCCGACGACATCGCCGGGCCCGATGGAACCCACGGTGTCCCCGTCCCTCGTCACCTCCGCCGTGCCTTCCTCGATCACGAACATCTCGTACGGGATCGAGCCCTGTTCGAACAGGACCTGTCCCTCGGGCACTTCCGCCTCCCCGACATGGTGCGCGATCGTCGAGAGGTCGTGATGGTCGAGCTCACCGAAGAGGGGGAGGCGGCGGAGTCGTTCGACGTCGACGGTCACGTGGAGATCCGACTCCTCGGCAGGAACGTCCCTTGCCCTTCCTTCCCGTAGAACTCCCCGTTCTCCACGAGGACGTTCCCTCGCTGCATCACGAGCTCCGGCAGACCCTTCACCCGTCGTCCCTCGTAGGCCGAGTAGTCGACGTTCATGTGGTGGGTCTCGGCCGAGATCGTCCGTTCGTGCTCCGGGTCGAAGATCACGACGTCCGCGTCGGACCCCGGCGCGATCGTGCCCTTCCGTGGATACAGGCCGAACATCTTGGCGGGCGCGGTCGCGACGATCTCGACGAACCGATCGAGGCCGATCCGACCGTCGACCACGCCCTGGTACAGCAGCGTGAAGCGGTCCTCGACCGAGGGAAGGCCGTTCGGGATCTTGGAGAAGTCGTCCTTCCCGAGGTCCTTCTGTCCTTTGTAGTTGAACGGCGCGTGGTCGGTGGAGACGACCTGCAGGTCGTCCGCCAGCAGGCCCTTCCAGAGCTCTTCCTGATGGTCGGCGGTTCGAAGGGGAGGCGAGCACACGAACTTCGCGCCCTCGAAGCCCGGCCGAGCCATGTCGTCGATCGAGAGGTAGAGGTACTGCGGGCACGTCTCCGCGTAGGCCGCGACGCCCCGACCCCGGGCGTCGCGGAGCGCATCCAGCGCATCTCGCGACGAGAGGTGGACGATGTAGGCAGGCGCGCCTGCCAGCTCCGCCATCTTGAACACGCGATTGACCGCCTCGCCCTCCATGATCGGCGGGCGCGTGAGGCCGTGGTTCACCGGATCGGTCTTCCCCAGCTGCAGGTACTGCCTGATCAAGACGTCGATCGGCCCGCCGTTCTCGGCATGCATCATGATCAGCGCGCCGGAATCGGCCGCGCGCTGCATCGCCTGGAAGATCGCCGCGTCGTCCAGCATGAAGACGCCCGGGTACGCCATGAAGAGCTTGAAGGAAGTCACTCCTTCGCCGACGAGGGTGTCCATCTCCTTCAGGACCTGGTCGTTCACCTCCCGCACGATCATGTGGAAGCCATAGTCCGTGTGAGACTTCTGCGCCTTCTCGTGCCAGCGGTCGAGCCCGGTACGCAGGCTCTCTCCGTAGTCCTGGAGCGCGAAGTCGACGATGGTCGTGGTGCCGCCGAACGCCGCCGCGCGCGTTCCCGAGGCGAAGTCGTCCGAGCAGAAGCTCCCGCCGAACGGCAGGTCCATGTGGGTGTGGACATCGACCGCGCCGGGCATCACGTAGCGGCCGGTCGCGTCGATCGTCCGGTCCGCCTCGACGGCCATGCCCGTCCCGATCGCCACCACTTTCTCCCCGTCCACGAGGACGTCGGCCGCGACCGTCTCGGTCGCCGTGACGAGCGTGCCTCCCTGGATCAGCGTCTTCACGTTCTTCCCTTCATCCGGTTCGTCTTCATCCGGGGCGTCGTCATCCGGTGACCTCCGTCACGGCAGCAGCTGGGTGAGCTCGCCGTAGAGCTCGGGTCGCCGGTCACGCATGAACTGCCACGTGTTGCGGACCTCACGGATCATGTCCAGATCGATGTCGTGGACGAGCACTTCGTCCTCGGAATCCGATGCCTGTGCCACGATCTGTCCCCGAGGGTCGCAGAAGTACGACGAGCCGTAGAACTTCGCGCTCGACAGCGGCTCCTCGGTGCCCACACGGTTGATCGCGCCGATCCAGTAGCCGTTGGCCACCGCGGTCGCCGGCTGCTCGAGCTCCCAGAGGTACTTCGAGAGGGACTCGACCGTGGCGGAAGGGTTGAAGACCAGCTCCGCGCCTTTGAGTCCGAGCGCCCGTCCAATCTCGGGGAAATGACGGTCGTAGCAGATGATGAGGCCGACCTTCCCGACGGACGTGTCGAACACCGGATACCCGAGGTTCCCCGGCTTGAAGTAGAACTTCTCCCAGAAGCACGGCCCGACGTGCGGGATGTGCGTCTTGCGGTACTTGCCCACGGTCGTCCCGTCGCGCTCGATGACGACTGCCGAGTTGTAGTAGACGCCGGTCTGGGCCTCTTCGAACCACGGGACGATCAGCACCATGTTGTGGGTCTTCGCCACCTCCTGCATGCGCGTGACGAGCGGTCCGTCCTCGGGTTCGGCCGTGCCGTACCACTTCGGGTCCTGCTCCGCGCAGAAGTAGGGGCCGTGGAAGATCTCCTGCAGGCAGGTGACCTCGGCGCCGTCGGCCGCCGCCCTGGCGATGAGCTCGACGTGTTTGTCGATCGCGTCCTGCTTCGGCATGTTCGCGTGCGCCTGGATCACTGCCGCTCTGACCGTCGTCATCGTCCCCGTCCTCCGCTCTCGTTGCCGGCGTTC
>JBKKAE010000214.1:0-5911 GCA_046714835.1 Actinomycetota bacterium
TCGCGGCGAACGGCTCGAAGCCCCCCCGGCCGGCGCTGCCTGAGCGTCGATCTCCCCCGTTGGACCTACGGAGGTCCTGGGAAGTATCCTGCAGTCTGAGGACAGGTGCGGGTGCGAAGACTCCTCCTCGGGATGCTGGCCGTCGTCAGCGCGTCCGCATGCTCCCCCGCCTCGTCGGCACCTGCCCCCCATTCGGAGCTGATGCTCTCTGCGTCACCGACCCCCTTCACCTTGGTGACGGCCGGTGAGGTCCAAGGGGCCGTTCCGGACAATTGGCACGCCTCTCTGGCCGATCCGGACCTCGGGATCCGGGGTGGCTTCGTGGCCTCGCCTCAGATCGGAGGCTGGCCCGACATCGACGGGAACTCCGTCGGGATGTCGGCGACATGGGTCGACGCCACCCAGGTCGGCGTCCCCTCGGACTTCTACTACGTGGCGGCGAACGGCCCGCTCCTCTCGCGCCTCACCACGTCCGCGGATTGCCGTGAGCGGTCCCATCACGTCTACCTCGATCGCCGGCCGACGTTCGACGTGCGCCGTCACTCGCCGGGACACTTCATGGCGAAGGGGGCGGGGGTCTGCCGGCGAGGCACGCGGGCCACGCGATATGCGTACTTCGTCGCCGCCCCCGGATTCGGCCCCGTCCGCGAGATGGGGATCCCCAGCAGCGGCCTCTACGTGGTGGTTGCGGTGGTTCCCGCCGAGCGTGGGGCTCGGAGCCTCTTGCAACAGTTGATCGGCCGGACCCGATTCGGAGAAGACGGGATCCGTGACTTCGTGGCGGTCGCGCGCTCCGCCGCCCAGACCGACTAGCGGGGGCTGCTCTCCACGAACGGGGGCTTGACCACCGTGGCGGCTCCACGCCGACCTCTGATGTCCACCTCGACCTCCTGCCCGAGCTCCACCACGTCTCCCGGCCACACGTACGCGAGCGCGATGCCGGTGGCGAGCTCCGGGGAGAAGGTGCCGCTGGTCACCTCGCCGACCAGTTGATCCCCGATGAACACCGGGTAGTGCGCGCGGGGGATGTGCCGACGCTCGTGCATGCGGAGGCCCCGAAGCCGACTCGGGAGCTCTTCCCCTTGCTGGCGCAACAACGCGGTCCGTCCCCGGAACTCACCCTTGTCCATGGAGACCGCCCACGACAGCCCCGACTCGAACGCGGTCGAGGCCTCGAAGAGATCCTGGCCGTAGAGCGGATAGCCCATCTCGAGCCGAAGGACGTCCCTGGCGGCGAGCCCGCAGGGCCCGCCGCCGGATGTGCGCACGGGTCCCAGCAGTTCGCCCCAGAGCTCCTCCGCGATGTCCTGGTACGTGAAGAGCTCGAAGCCGATCTCGCCGGTGTACCCCGAACGCGTCACGATCACCGGCCGGCGGTGATACTCAGCTTCGTAGCACTGCATGAACGCGAGCTCGGTCGCATCCGGGAACAGGCCCGCCATGACCTTCGTCGACTCCGGACCCTGGACCGCGAGGAAGCACCAGTCCTGGTGGTACATCAGGTGGAGAGGTCCGTCGGCCTCCTCCTCCTCCAGCATCCGGAGCACCCGGGGAGCGTTGGAGGCGTTCGGCACGACGAAGAAGCGCTCCTTGCCAAGGCGGTACAGGATTTGGTGTTCTTTGACGCCGCGACCTTCGTTCAACACGAGGTTGTAGAGGGCATCGCCCACCCCGGCCCGCGAGAGATCGTTCGTGACGAGTCGTTGCAGCATCCCGAGAGCCCCGGGACCGACTACCTCGACCTTCCCGAGGTGCGTGAGATCGAACAGCCCGACGTGGTCGCGGACCCTCCGGTGCTCCGCGAGGGCGCCCTCGTACTCGATCGGCATCTGCCACCCGGCGAAGGGAGCGAGCTTGGCGCCCAGTCGACGGTGCTCCGACTCCAGCGGTGTTCGCTTGAGCTCTCCGAGCTCCTCCGTCTCGTGGGCAGTGTCATCTGGGCCATCGGGCGGCGCGTCGGTGCGAGGCTGTCGGGACATGGGGAGGGGATGGTATCGACATCGCCGCGGGTCGCGTGAGGCCGTACCGGATATGCCGGGTAGACTCGGCGTTCGATGGCAGACTCGTACGATGTCGTCGTGGTCGGCGCCGGCACCGGCGGCTACTCCACGGCCCTCCGGGCGGCACAGCTCGGCAAGCGCGTCGCCATCGTCGAGCGCGACGATCGACTGGGTGGTACCTGCCTCCTCCGTGGCTGCATCCCGACCAAGGCACTGCTGCAGTCCGCCGCGGTGATGGACACGGTGAACCGCGCCCAGGAATGGGGCATCAAAGCCTCCGGTGACCCCGACTGGTCGGCCGTGCTGGCTTTCGAGGACA
Organism: Actinomycetota bacterium; assembly: GCA_046714835.1. Taxonomy (GTDB): domain Bacteria; phylum Actinomycetota; class UBA4738; order UBA4738; family HRBIN12; genus JAJNBA01. Next base: position 2,320 of record JBKKAE010000214.1, read on the forward strand.
AGATCGTCAACAAGCTCGTCAAGGGCGTCACGGGTCTCATCAAGGCGCGCGGCATCGCGGTTCTCAAGGGGACCGCCAAGCTCCTGGCCGGACCGGCCGTCGAGGTCGACGGCACCAAGGTCGAGGCGGGCGACGTCGTGATCGCGAGCGGATCGCGTCCGAGGCTGCTCCCGGGACTCGAGCTGACCGAGCGGATCATCACGAGCGACGAAGCCCTCAGGTACGACAGGATCCCCAGTTCCGCGGTCGTGATCGGCGCCGGGGCCGTTGGCCTCGAGTTCGCGTCGCTCTACCGGTCCCTCGGCGCCGACGTCACGGTGTTGGAGGCCCTTCCCCGGCTGGCACCTCTGGAGGACGAGGACATCTCGGCGGAGATCGCGAAGGCGTTCCGCCGGCGGAAGATCAAGACCGCGGCCGGCGCATCGGTGAAAGACGTCAGCGATACGGGCGAGGCGGTCGACATCACGTTCGAGGCGGAGGGCAAGGCGGACAAGGTCACCGCCGATGTGTGCCTCGTCGCGATCGGGCGCGGGCCGGTCACCGAAGGGCTCGGCCTCGAGGAGGCGGGGGTCTCGATCCACGAGAAGGGTTTCGTGAACGTCGACGGCCAGCTCCGGACCAACGTGGAGCATGTGTGGGCGGTCGGAGACGTGGCGGCGACGCCACTCCAGCTGGCGCATGTCGCGTTCACCGAGGGCTACGCGGTCGCCGAACGGATCGTCGGCGAGACCGTGCCGGACATCGACTACGTCAACATCCCACGGGTCACGTACTGCACCCCCGAGATCGCGAGCGTCGGCCTCACGGCCACCCAAGCCAAGGACCTCGGCCACAAGCTTGCGACGGAGCAGCTGGACTTCAGGGGGATCGGCAAGGCGAACATCCTCGGCGAAGGAGGCTTCGTCAAGGTGGTGAGCGATCAGGGAGGAGGGCCCGTCCTGGGGGTCCATATGATCGGTCCTCACGTGACGGATCTCATCGCCGAGGCGATGCTGATCACGAACTGGGAAGCCGTGCCGGCGGAGGTCGCCGCACTGATGCATCCCCACCCGTCCCTGTCCGAGGGGATCGGCGAGGCGCATCTCGCCTTGGCCGGCAAGCCCCTGCACACAGCCTGAGGAGCCGAGTGGCGACGACCAAGACCCGTCAGGGCGAGCAGAAGAAGACCGGTCGGCGGCTGTCCGACGATGAGCTGAAACGAGCCCTGTATCTCCTGAAGCTTTGCCGCTACTTCGACGAGCGGATGGAGGCGTTGTACCGGCAAGGCCGCCTCCCGGGCGCGATCTACTCCGGCCGCGGACAGGAGGGAACGCACATCGGAGTCGTGCTCCCGCTCCTTCCCGCGGACTCGCTCTTCCCCACGCATCGCGACCTCTCCGCGCAGATCGCGAAGGGGCTCGACCTGAAGCGGATCATGGCGCAGTTCTGGGGGCGGATCGACGGCTACACGCGCGGGCGTGACGGGAACAGCCACATCGGCGACTGGTACGGGAACAAGACGTGGACCGTCATGTCGCACCTGCCGATCGCCTACCCCGTAGCGTGTGGCGCCGCACTCGCGTACAAGCGCCGAGGTGATTCGAACGTCGCCATGGCTATCTGCGGCGACGGCTCCACCTCGAATGGACGCTGGCACGAGTCGCTCAACATGTCGGCGATCGCGAAGCTGCCCGTCGTCTGGGTGGTCAACAACAACCTCTATGCCTACTCCACCCCGAACGAGCTCGAGTTCCCTGTGCCGACGATCGCGGAGCGCGCCGCCGCCTACGGGATGCCGGGCGTGCGCGTGGACGGAGCAGACGTGCTGGCCGTGGAAGCGGCGGCGCGTGAAGCCGTAGAGCGGGCCCGCTCGGGCGGCGGCCCTTCGCTGATCGAATCGGTCTCGCTCCGGTGGAAAGGTCACGCCGGTCACGACCCTGCCAAGTACGTGCCCAAGGAGCTCCTCGAGCACTACATGCGGGACAAGGACCCGGTCAAGAACTTCGAGCAACGCCTCCTCTCCGAAGGCGTCGTCACCGAGCAGGACGTCGCGGACCTCCAGGCCCGGATCGAGAAGGAGTTCGACGAGGGCTACGAGTTCGCCCAGGCGTCGCCGTTCCCCGAGGCCGAGGATCACGCCAAGGGTCTATGGGTCGAGGACGGCTACTGGACGAGCGAGCCCGGCCGCGGCGGACCCACGGAGTACGCCTGATGGCAGAGACTGCGACGGTCGAAGCGGGCGCTGCCGGTCATGGCGCGGAGCCCCGTGGCAAGCGCACCGAGGACGGCCAGGCCACCTACCTCGTGGCGATCGCCGAAGCGCTCTGGGAAGAGATGGAGCGCGACGAGCGCGTCTACATGATGGGCGAGGACATCGGAGTCTACGGGGGCGCGTTCAAGGTCACCGAGGGGTTCTACGATCGCTTCGGTGGCGACCGGGTGATGGATACGCCCATCGCCGAGGAGACGATCGTGGGGATGGCGATCGGCTCGGCCATGGAGGGCTTCCGCCCGATCGCGGAGTTCCAGTACGCCGACTTCATGTCGAGCGGGTTCGACATGATCTCGACCGCCCTCGCGCGGGTCCACTACCGGAGCGGAGTTCCGCTCCCGGTGGTGCTCCGCGGTCCCTCCGGCGGCATGGTCCGCGCCTCCTCGTTCCACTCGATCAACCCGGAGCCGTGGTTCTCGCACGCCGGCGGGATCAAGGTGATCGCGCCGGCGTTCCCCGCCGACGCCAAGGGGTTGATGAAGTCCGCGATCCGCGACGACAACCCCGTGATGTTCCTGGAGCACAAGTGGATCTACCGGCGGATCCGCGAGCAGGTCCCCGAGGATCCGGACTTCCTGATCCCGATCAGCGTTGCCGACGTCAAGCGCGAGGGCGACGACGTCTCGATCATCACCTACGGAGCGATGGTCCACCGTGCACTCGAGGCCGCTCAGGCCCTGGAGGCCGAGGGGATCTCGGCGGAGATCGTCGATCTCCGCACCGTCTATCCGATGGACGAGGAGACCGTCCTGCGCTCGATCGAGAAGACCTCTCGAGCCCTGGTGCTCTCCGAGTCCTATCGATTCGTCGGGATCGCTGCCGAGGTGGCCTCGACGATCGCCGAGAAGGCGTTCGAGCACCTCGATGCCCCCGTCGTCCGGCTGTCGCCACCCAACGTCCCCGTGCCGTTCTCCCCGACGCTCGAGGATGCGTTCCTGCCCGGGGTCGGCGACATCGTCGCTGAGGTGAAGAAGCTGTCGGCCTGGTGAGGAGATCCCGATGACCACGATCAAGATGCCCCAGCTCGGCGAGACGATCGTCGAGGGCACGATCCTGAAGTGGCTGAAGCAAGAAGGCGAGAGCATCGAGCGCGACGAGTCGCTCTTCGAGATCTCCACCGACAAGGTCGACACGGAGGTCCCCTCACCGGTCAACGGCACCGTCTCCAAGATCCTGGTCGAAGAGGGACAGACCGTGCCCGTCGGCACCGACCTCGCGGAGATCGCCGAGGAGGGCGCGGAGGCCGCTTCCGGCGGTGACGGTGGCGCCGAGGCCGCCCCTGACGGGGGGCCAGCGCCCGCTACTGAGGAGGCCTCCTCCGGGACATCGGCGGGCACCGAG
>JBKKAE010000215.1:0-8225 GCA_046714835.1 Actinomycetota bacterium
AGGCTCCGGGCGTGATCGTGGCCTTGGTGACGGAAGGACGCGAGCGTCCGATCGGCGCCACCCTCCACGACGGCAACCTCAGGAGGCCGGTCGAAGCCCTGACGCACGAACGCGAAGCCGTCATCCCCGAACGGCGCGGCGTACGGGGCCCAACCACCCACCCCGTCGGTCGTCGACCAAGTCTCGTCTCGGTCGCCGGTCGAGGGGTCGATGTCCCCGAACACGGCGTCGCCGCGCCGCAGGGCGGTGTAGGCGAGCCGTCCGTCCTTCCGGAAACCGACCCACGTGATATCCGCGTCCTCGATCTCGACGCGCCGGTCCGAGGTCCCGTCGGGGTTGGCGATCAGGACACCGCCGGAGACGAGCTGGCGATCGCTGCACGGCGCTTCGATCGCCGCGACACGCGATCCATCGGCCGCGCCCGCCGGGAGCCCGAACTGCACGTCACTCTTCGCGAGCGCCCGATCCTCGCCGTTCGCGACATCGATCAGCACGAGTGGTGCCGTGTACCAGGCCGACTCGCCCGGATCCTCGGACGCCACCGCCACGACGGCGCCGTCCCCGCACCAATCGGCCTCCCACACGTTGAGGTCGTCGCGCGCGAGCGCTCGGACCTCGCCCGATGAGACATCGACGATCCACAGCCGGCGCCAGACCCGGCGGTCCTCCCAGGAGTCCACCTTCGGGGTCCAATCGGGGAGATCCCTTTCGGACTCGAGCGCCCCTGAGCCGTCGGCGCCGGCGCTGTCCGCGTGGAGGCCGGCGGCGAGCACGAGGATCCGCGAGCCGTCGGGCGACCACGAGTGGTCCTCGACCGTGCCTTCGACTTCGGGCAGCGACTCCGCCTCCCCAACGCCGTCCACGGCCAGGACGTGGAGCTGCATGCGTCCCTTCTCCCGACGATCCGACACGAAGCTGAGGCGCCGTGCATCCGGAGACCACCTCGCCCCCGCGTCGTGGCCGGGGCCGGACGAGATCTGCTTGGTGCCCCCGGCTTCGGCGCCCTCGGTCTTGGCGCCCTCGGTCTTGGCGCCCTCGGCGGACCCCTCGCGACCCAGCGGCGCGAGGCAGATCCTCGTCTTCGGCGTTCCCTCGAGCTTCTCCCAGAGCGATCCGGTGAACGCCACCCATCGCCCGTCGGGGGAAGGACGAGGGTCCGATGGTTCGGTCACCCGCCCGAAGCCCGGCTCGTAGAGCGTGCGGAAGTGCTCCTCGACCTCCCGGTACAGAGACGACTCGCGCAGGTCCCGCTCCATCGGCTCAGGATATGCCCGAAGGAGGGACGGCGGCCGGGGCAGCGACGCCTCCGGCGGGGTCGACCAGCCATGTCCCGACCCGCCGGTACACTCGGCTCGTGGGCTCCGAGAGACTCGTCATCCACGGCGCCCGTGAGCACAACCTCAAGAACGTCACGCTGGACCTGCCGCGCAACCAGCTGATCGTGTTCACGGGCCTGTCCGGCTCCGGGAAGTCGTCGCTCGCCTTCGACACGATCTACGCCGAGGGCCAGCGGCGCTACGTGGAGTCGCTGTCGTCCTACGCGCGCCAGTTCCTCGGGCAGATGGAGAAGCCCGACGTCGACTTCATCGAGGGCCTCTCGCCGGCGATCTCGATCGACCAGAAGTCCACGTCGCGCAACCCTCGGTCCACGGTGGGGACGATCACGGAGGTCTACGACTACCTCCGGGTGCTCTTCGCCCGGATCGGCCACCCTCATTGCTACAACTGCGGGCGCCCGATCGGTCGTCAAACACCGGACCAGATCGTGGACCAGGTCCTCCAGCTGCCCGAGGGGACGCGGTTTCAGGTCCTCGCCCCGGTCGTCCGAGGGCGGAAGGGGGAGTATGAGAAGCTCCTGCAGGAGCTGGCCCGGAAGGGATTCCCTCGCGCCCGGATCGACGGCGAGGTTCGTGAGCTCTCCGAGCCATTCCGCCTCCCCAAGAACTACAAGCACACGATCGAGGTGGTCGTGGACCGGCTCGTCGCCAAGCAGGGCATCCGACGTCGCGTCGCGGACAGCATCGAGACGGCACTCGAGCTCGCGGAAGGCGTCGCCTCGATCGCGGTCACGACGCACGAGGGACACGAGGAGCTCCAGACGTTCTCGCAGAACCTCGCCTGCACCTACTGCGGGCTGTCGTTCGACGAGCTCGCGCCCCGGAACTTCTCGTTCAACTCCCCGTACGGTGCGTGTCCCACCTGCGACGGGCTCGGCACCCGGCTGGAGGTCGACCCCGATCTCGTGGTCCCGGACCCGACGCTGTCCATCAACGAGGGCGCGCTTGCGCCGTGGGCCAGCAATACCCTCGAATACTGGTACCGCGTGCTCGAAGCCGTCGGTGAGGTCCACGGCTTCTCCCTTGACGCGCCGTGGAAGAAGCTCCCCAAGCGGGCGCGGGAGATCGTGCTCTACGGCTCCGACGAGGAGATCTACGTTCGCTACAAGAACCGCTACGGACGCCAGCGCGCCTACTACACCACATATGAAGGGGTGCTCCCCAACCTCGAGCGGCGCTACAAGGAAACGGACTCCGACGCCGCCCGGGAGAAGCTCGAGCAGTTCATGCGCGAGACCCCATGCAGCGTATGCAAGGGAGCCCGGCTCCGGCCCGAGACCCTCGCCGTCACGGTGGGTGATCTGCACATCTCCCAGCTGACCGACCTCTCGATCCGGAAGACGCTCGACTTCCTGAACGAGCTCGATCTGTCCGAGCGGGAGGAGATGATCGCCGAGCGGCTGCTGAAGGAGATCCGTGCGCGACTCGGGTTCCTGGTTGACGTCGGCCTCGACTACCTGACGCTCTCACGCCCTGCCGGGACCCTCGCCGGGGGAGAGGCGCAGCGGATCCGGCTGGCGACCCAGATCGGCTCGGGACTCGTCGGTGTCCTTTACATCCTCGACGAGCCCTCCATCGGCCTGCATCAGCGGGACAACCGGCGACTCCTCGACACGCTGATCCGTCTCCGCGATCTCGGCAACACGCTGATCGTCGTCGAGCACGACGAGGCGACGATCATCGAAGCGGACCACATCGTCGACATCGGTCCGCTGGCGGGGGAGCACGGCGGCAAGATCGTGTACTCGGGAGATCTCAAAGGTCTCCTCGACTGCGAGGGATCGCTCACGGGGGCCTACCTCGCCGGGAGACGCTCCATCCCGGCGCCGGCTTCGCGGCGAAAGCCCGACCGGTGGCTCCGCCTGGAGGGGGTGCGCCAGCACAACCTGAAGGACATCACGGCGCGGATCCCGCTGGGCGTCTTCGTCTGCATCACCGGCGTGAGCGGGAGCGGCAAGTCCACGCTCGTGCAGGACGTGTTGCTCCGGGCGCTCATGCAGAAGGTGTATCGCTCGCGCCTCCTGCCGGGGAAGCATCGCCGCATGGTCGGCTGGGAGCAGGTGGACAAGGTGATCGACATCGACCAGTCGCCGATCGGCCGGACGCCGCGATCGAATCCTGCCACCTACACGGGTGTGTTCGACCACGTCCGGAAGCTCTTCGCCCAGGTGCCGGAGGCCCGGCTCCGCGGATACCAGGCGGGCCGCTTCTCCTTCAACGTGCGCGGCGGTCGCTGCGAGAACTGCGCGGGCGACGGCCAGATCAAGATCGAGATGCACTTCCTCCCCGACGTCTACGTCACCTGCGAGGTCTGCAAGGGCCGCCGCTACAACCGGGAGACATTGGAGGTGAAGTACAAGGGCCGCACCATCTCGGATGTCCTCGAGATGAGCGTCGACGAGGGGCTCGAGTTCTTCCAGAACATCCCCCCGATCAAGCGACACATGCAGACCCTCTCCGACGTGGGGCTCGGCTACATCAAGCTCGGTCAGCCGGCCCCGACGCTCTCCGGGGGTGAAGCGCAACGGATCAAGCTGTCGAGCGAGCTCCACAAGCGTGCGACCGGGAACACCGTCTACATCCTCGACGAGCCGACCACGGGTCTGCACTTCGAAGACATCCGGAAGCTGCTCCAGGTCCTGCAACGGCTCGTCGCCACCGGCAACACGGTGCTGGTGATCGAACACAACCTTGACGTCGTCAAGACGGCGGACTGGCTGATCGACCTCGGACCGGAGGGCGGAGATCAAGGCGGCCGGATCGTCGCCGAAGGGCCGCCCGAGGTCATCGCCGCCAACCCAGAGTCCTATACGGGGCAGTTCCTCGAGGAAGTGCTGGGAGTGCTCCCGGTCGGCGCCGGCGCTTCCGCATGAGCTCGCCGGTGGGCGAGACTGCCTGAAGTCATCTGTGGGCGGGACGATGCTTGCTAGGATTCGCCCCGTCGTGTCGAGGACAATCGTCGTCACCCGGGCCGCAGCCCTCCGGCACCCCGCGACCCGCGGGCGGCTGATCGCGGCCGTCGCCTGCCTCGTGGTACTGACCGCGGCCTGCAGCAGCGTTCCGGCGCCCGCGGTGAAGGTCCCCGAGGGCCGACAGTTCATCCCGATGGTGCCGGACTCGATCGACGACGTGGGGCTCGCTCCCTCCGTGGCGGTCGACGGGGAGGGCCTGCCGAACATCTCCTACTTCGGGTTCGCCGCGCAGCTGGAAGAAGGTGACATACCCGTCGCCCGGCCCGTCGGCTCTCCGTTCCTGCAGACCGAGGACGGCGAGGACGGAGGTGCGGTGCTGCTCGCGAACCTGACGACCGAGCAGATCTGGAACCGCGGAGCCGTGGCGCAGCCGAGGGAGTCCCCGGGCGGGGTTCCGGTTCCCTTCGGACCGGCGGCCGAACCGTCCCTCGCGAGCCTCACGCCGTCGACGGCCAGGGGCACCGATATCGCCATCAGCGGGACGGACATCCACACCACCTGGACCGCAGATACCGGCGTCTGGTACGGCCTGGGCCCCTCGTTCGAGATCGAGGCCGTCGAGAACACTCCAGATGCCGGGGCTCCCTCGATCCTGGTGAACGGGTCCGGCGCCCCGATCGTCGCCTACACCGTGGCGGGCGCCCGGCCGGAGGTTCGAGTGGCGGAACGGGTGGGGGAGCGGTGGCAGGTGACGCCCGTGACGACCCTCTCTGCATGCGGCGAGGGATGCCCACCGGCAACCCACGTCGCGCTCCTCGGCGATGAGGTCCTCGTGCTGGTCGCCGATCCTCTTTCGGGTGAGCTGATCGCGGCGCAACGACAGGGCGACACCTGGGCCACGGAGGTCGTCGCGACCGACGTGACCGGCGGCGCGTCGCTCGCGACCGCGGGCGACAGCGCGACGATCTCCTTCTATACGGGTTCCGGGCTGGAGGTCATGACCGGCGGGTTCGGATCCTGGTCCCGGGTGGCCTCGCTCGGAAGCGGCGCGGGGGCTGGCGCCTCCGAGGGCACCTCCCCGAGCTCCGGCGTGGCCGTCGACGACGCCGGAACCGTCTGGGTGAGTTGGGAGGACGGCGAGGGCATCCACCTCGCCTCCGGCGCCGACGGCGGGGAGCTCGAGGAGATCGAGCTCCCGGACACGACTGGTGGCGTAACACCCACGCTGGCGATCACGGAGGACGGCTCCTTCGTCTACCTGGCGTGGTACGACACGGTGAACGCCGACCTCCGGCTGGGCACGTACGCCGAGATCCCCGACCTGTTGATCGCGGCGCCCAGCCCGCCACCGCAGCCGACGACCCCCAGCGGGGGAGAGGGCTGCGGCGAGGATGGGCAGCTCGTCCTGGATATCGTGGCGGTGGGGTCCACATTCGACCCGCAGTGCCTGGTGGCGCCGGCGGGTGAGGCCTTCGCGATCAACTTCGACAATCAGGACCCGATCGTCCACAACCTCGTGGTCGCCACGGACGAGTCGGCCATCGCGACGGACCCGATCTTCCCTGGTCCGGATGTCCCGGGCCCCGATCAAGTGGCCCTCGACGTTCCGCCGATCGATGCAGGGGACTACTTCTTCGTGTGCACGTACCACCCGACCACGATGACGGGGACACTGGCGTCCATCGAGCCGGGCGGTGGAGGCGGCGGTAACGGAGGCGGCGGCTAGACCCACCCCGTTCCCGGCCGGTTCGCACCCCGGCGTTACGATGGGACCGTGAGCTTCACGAAGCCGGTGTCGTCCAGTATCCCGGACGCCCCCGGCGCCTACCTCTTCCGGGACGAGGACGGGCGGGTTGTGTACGTGGGCAAGGCCGGCTCACTGCGCAAGCGCCTGGCCAGCTACTGGTCGCGACCTCTCCATCCGCGAACCCAGGCCATGGTCGACGCGGCCGCCGGCGTCGAGTGGATCGTCGCGTCCGGCGAGGTCGACGCGCTGATGCTGGAGTTCAACCTGATCCAGCAGTACCGGCCTCGTTTCAACATCCGGTACCGCGACGACAAGTCCTATCCCTATCTCGCTCTGACGGTCGGGGAGAAGTGGCCGCGCGCCCAGGTCCTGCGCGGCACCAAACGGAAGAAGGTCCGGTACTTCGGGCCCTACGGACACGCGTGGGCGATCCGGGACACCCTCGATGCCCTGACGCGGGTCTTCCCCATCCGAACCTGTACCAACCACTTCTTCGACCAGCGGGCCCGAGCCGGGCGGCCGTGCCTCTACTACGACATCGGACGTTGCGCAGGCCCGTGTGTGCCGGCGCAGACGGGGGTCACCGAGGAGTCGTATCGGCGAGACGTGGAGAGGCTCGGGGACTTCCTCGCCGGGAACTCCAAGCCCGTGCTGAAGCGGCTCGACGCCCAGATGGCAGAGGCCTCCGATCGCGAGGAGTACGAGCAAGCGGCTCGGTTCCGCGACCAGCTGCAGGCGGCACGTCGTGCGCTCGAGAGCCAGGAGATGGTCCTGATCCGCCCGGAGGACCTCGACGTGGTGGGCCTCGCCGAGGACGACCTCGAGGCGGCGTTCCAGGTGTTCACCGTTCGAGGTGGGAGGGTCCTCGGGCGGAAGGGCTGGGTCGTCGATCGCGTCGAAGACCTCGACCGTCCCGAGCTCATGGCGTCGTTCCTCCGGCAGGTCTACATGGAGCGCGAGGACGTGCCGCCACGCATCCTCGTCCCGACCGCGCCCGCGGATCTTGCGGTCCTCGAAGCCTGGCTGTCCGGCCGCCGAGGCTCACACGTCACGATCGCGGTCCCGGCACGGGGTGCGAAGCGCAAGCTCATGGAGGTCGTCGGGAGCAACGCGGCCGATGCCTTCCACCGGCACAAGCTCCGCCGCGCGTCGGACTTCGGCGCTCGTTCCCGAGCGCTCTCGGAGCTCGCGGAGCAGCTCGGACTGGAGCAGGCTCCGCTCCGGATCGAGTGCTACGACATCTCGAACCTGGGGCCGAGCGACACCGTGGGGTCGATGGTCGTCTTCGAGGACGGCCTGCCCAAGCGCTCCGACTATCGCCGGTTCGAGATCAAGAGTGTCGCGGGACAAGACGATCTCGCGAGCATGGAAGAGATGCTCACCCGACGGTTCTCACGGCTCCTCAAAGAGAAGGACGAGGCGCCGGGTGGCCGGAGGCGATTCTCCTACCCTCCCGCGCTCGTCGTCGTCGACGGGGGACGCGGGCAGCTGAGCGTCGCCACGAAGGTCCTCGAGGACCTCGCGCTGCACATCCCGCACGTCGGGCTCGCGAAGCGGCTCGAAGAGATCTACTTCCCGGATCGGCCCGATCCGTTGTCGATCCCCCGTGGATCCGAGGCGCTCTTCGTGCTCCAGCACATCCGCGACGAAGCGCACCGGTTCGCGATCACGTACCACCGGCAGCGGCGCGATCGGCGCGCTCTGTCTTCGCCGCTCGACGAGATCCCCGGCGTCGGTCCTTCGCGGAAGCGAGCACTGATGAAGCGGTTCGGTTCCTTGACCAAGATCCGCCAGGCGGAGCCGAACGAACTTGCCGCGACCCCGGGCGTCGGTCCGAGGCTCGCAGACGAGATCCACCAGCGCCTGCACGCGGTCGCGGCCTCCGATCGGCGGGAGAGCGCGTGATGGCCCGAGCATCGCGCCGTGGAGAGACGGAGCCCGTCACCGCGCCCGGGTTCCTGCTGATCACGGGACTGTCGGGCGCCGGACGGTCGGAGGCGGCTCGCAGCCTGGAGGACCTGGGGTACTTCGTCGTGGACAACCTGCCGCCGGCGCTGCTGCCGAAGATGGCCGAGCTGGCCGCGGGTCCGGGCGGACCCGGTCGCGTCGCGATCGTCGTCGACGGGGGACGCGGGCAGCTGAGCGTCGCCACGAAGGTCCTCGAGGACCTCGCGCTGCACATCCCGCACGTCGGGCTCGCCAAGCGGCTCGAAGAGATCTACTTCCCGG
>JBKKAE010000216.1:0-4099 GCA_046714835.1 Actinomycetota bacterium
CGTGTCCTCGACGAGCTTCTCGAACAGCTCGACCACGATCTTGCCCGGCCCCCAGGCGTCGTCCACCGGCACGCCACGGCGCTCGGCGATCGCGCGAAGATCGGTGCGGTCAAGGTTGATCTCCTCCCCCGTCGCCGACGAGACCGCGTCGAGCATGGTGAGACGGCGGAAGGGCGGGGCGAGGTCGATCTCCTTGTCCCGCCACGGGATCGTCAGCGTGTCGCCACGATCCATGACCGGGCTCACCGCACGAGCGCTCTCACGGACGAGCACCTCCGAGAGCTCCATCATCGTCGTGTAGTCGCCGTAGGCCTGATACGCCTCGAGCATCGTGAACTCCGGGTTGTGGTCGCGATCGATGCCCTCGTTCCGGAAGTTGCGCCCGAGCTCGTACACGCGCTCGATCCCGCCGACGAGCAGCCGCTTGAGGTAGAGCTCCAGGGAGATCCGGAGCTTCATCTCGACGCCAAGTGCCTCGTGGAACGTCGTGAACGGGCGAGCGTTGGCGCCGCCCGCCACCGTCTGGAGCATCGGGCCTTCGACCTCGACGAACCCCCGTTCGTGGAGCACCTCGCGCAGGGCGCGGAGGACCGCCGCACGGGCTGCGAGGGCGCGGCGCGGCGTCTCGTCGGCGATCAGATGGAGGTAGCGCCGGCGCTGCTGCAGATCCGGATCTTTGAGACCGTGCCACTTCTCGGGGAGCGGTCGAAGCGACTTGGTCAGCATCGCCCAGCGCTTGACGAAGACCGAGAGCTCCCCTCGACGGGTGGTGCCCACCGGTCCCGTGGCGCCGATGATGTCCCCGAGATCCACCTCGTCCAATCGCGCGAAGCTCTCCTCGTCCAGATCGGCCTGGTTGCAGACGAGCTGGATGTCCCCGGTGCCGTCGCGAAGCGTCAGGAACTTCAGCTTGCCCATGTCGCGCTTGAGGACGACACGGCCCGCGACCGTGACGGTCTCTTCCTCCCGCCGGTCGGGGGGCAGGGACGCGTATCGTCCGCGGAGCGCCTTGGTCGGAGTGGGTTCTGCGACGTCCAGCGTGTCCCGGAGGCCGATCGCGAACGCCGTGTCCCCGAGCCGCTCCATGGACTCCCGACGTGCCCGCAGCACGTCCTCCTCACGCGAGCGCGCCGCTCCGTCTCCCTGCTCAGTCATCGACGTTCTTCTCGTGGACCAGCCGGAGACCCTCGAGCGTCAGGAACGGTTCGTGATGATCGATCGTCCGGCAGTGCGGGATCACGACCGGTGCCAGCCCTCCCGTGGCGATCGACGTCGCAGCGCCCAGCTCACCTCGGATCCGGTCGACGATCCCGTCGACCTCACCTGCGGTGCCGAACACGAGGCCCGACTGGATCGCTTCCACGGTGTTCTTGCCGATCACCGAGGGCGGCGCGTCGAGCTCGACGCGCGTGAGCCTGGCGGCGCGTTGCACGAGGGTGGCGGCGGAGATCTGGAGCCCGGGCGCGATCACGCCTCCGAGGAACTCGCCCTGTTCGGAGACGACGTCGAAGTTCGTGCCCGTCCCGAAGTCGACGACGATCGCGGGGCCGCCGAAGCGCGTGAAGGCCGCGAGCGTGTTCACGATCCTGTCCGCGCCGACCTCGCGCGGGTTGTCCGTAAGGATGGAGACGCCGGTCCTGGTGCCGGGTCCGACGACCAGCGGCTCGAAGGAGAGGTACCTGGTCGCCATCTCGCGGAGCTGCTGCGTCACATCGGGAACGACGGAGGCGATGCAGAGCCCGGAGAGCTTCTCGAGCGAGAGGCCCCGGTGCTCCAGCAGTCCTGCGAAGACGAGCGCGAGCTCGTCGGCGGAGCGCTCCGGTTGGGTGGAGAGACGCCACGTCTGGGCGAGCTCGGGACCGTCGAAGACTCCGAGCACGGTTTCCGTATTGCCGACGTCGGCGGTGAGCAGCATCGCGCGGGCTCCAAGCACAGGTTCGTGCGGTCGATGGAGGGAACGGTCCATCGTGGCCCACGGACCGGGCGGCGACAACTCAACTCGCCTTCTTCGGCAGCGTCCTCAGGCGGCCGGTGGGAGACGCAGGTTGTCGATGAGCCTCGCCGACGGGAACCGTGCGGCGACTATGGCTCGGGCGGGCACGTCGAGACGGGTGATCGGCTCGAAGGTGTCCTCTCCGACGACCGCTGCGTAATCGAGCCGCGCGAGCGGCGTCGCGCCGATCTCGCGACCCATCGCCGCGATCACGGTCGCCGCATCGGTCTCACCACCACGAGCGAGCGCCGCCGCCTCCGACAGCGCCAGGAACAGGCAGCCGGCCTGGTCGCGCTCCTCGGCGCTCAGGCGGGCGTTCCTCGACGAATGGGCCAGGCCGTCGGAAGCGCGCACCGTCGGACACGGAACGACCGTGACGGGCAGCTCCATCTCCTCGACCATGCGGCGAACGAGGAAGAGCTGCTGCGCATCTTTCTCACCGAAGTACGCGCGGCACGGCCCGGTCAGGTCGAAGAGACGGTGCACGACCTTCAGGACGCCGTCGAGATGACCGGGCCGGGCCGCACCCTCGAACATCTCGCCGACCGGACCCGGGTCGGGCTCCGCCAACGCGACGCCGGGGGGGTACACCTCCTCCACGGGGGGAGCCCAGACCGCGTCGACTCCGAGTCGTCGACAGAACTCGAGGTCTCCCGCCTCATCACGCGGATAGGTCGCGAGATCCTCACCGGGTGCGAACTGCGCAGGGTTGACGAAGATCGTGACGAGCAGCCGTGGCACCTCGTCGCGGGCCCGCGTGATCAGCGAGGCGTGGCCCTCATGGAGGGAGCCCATCGTGGGGACCAACCCCAACGCCGATGCTTCCCCATGCCGAGCCGGGGCGGCAGGTGGGGACGCGGTTGCATGACCGGGGAGCGGGTCCGGGAAGACCACACGCCATGACCCGGTGATCTCCCGAAGCTCGTCCGCGCTTCGGATCAGCTCCATGCGTCGAGCACGTCCTCCACGGCGACCCGCGATCCGGACGGGAGCCGCCCGGATCGCTCGGCGAGGTCAAGCGTCGCCCTGGACATCGCCACGTACGAGGGCACGAGATCCCGCGCGTACCGTTCGAGCGCCTCGAGGTTCCGGCGGATCGTCCCGGCGTCGCCTCGCACCGCGGGGCCGGTGAGCGCGTGCGCCGAGCCGAGCCGCTCGACGTGCTCAAGCGACGCCCGCTGCAGCGGTGCCATGGCCCGTGCGGGATCGGGGACCCCCGCGGCCGCGAACAGCGACTCGGCGATCGCCGAGATGGTCACCAGATAGTTCGACGCGAATACGGCGGCGGCGTGATACAGCGGGCGGAGGTCGTTCGCGAGGCGGAAGGGCACGCCCTGGACGTCGCGGGCCAACCGCTCTCCGAGGAGGGAGCTCTCGTCGTCGACGGCGGTCACCGCGATCGCACACCCGGGCAGTCCTTCCAGGGCCGAGTCCACGTCGGGGAACGTCTGCAACGGATGGATCGCGAGGATCCGCGCCCCGGCTTCACCGGCGGCGGTGAGTACCTCGAGCCCGAGCGATCCGGACAGATGGGTCACCGACGTGCCGCGACCCACGGCGGCGGCCGCGGCGAGGGCCGCTGCCGTCTGCTCGATGACATCGTCGGTGGTCCCGATCACGACGAGCTCCGCCTGGGCGGCCGCCGCTGCAGGCTCGAGGAACGGAACTCCGGGCAGGTAGGAGCTCGCGCGTCCGCGCGTCTCCGCTCGGCCCGAGATCCCCACGATCCGGTGACCCGCCCGTTCGAGCAGGACCGCGATCGCCGTCCCAACCGTGCCCGCGCCGATCACCGCGATGTTCATCGGTCGAGTATCGCAACTCGCCTCGAGACGACCGCACGGCGGCCTCGCGATGCGACCACGTCCTGTCCGCTCGGGTTCCCTAGAGGCCCGTGACCGGCTCACGAACGATCCAGGCGATCGGACCGTCAGGGCTCGGAGCGCCCTCGGGGAGCTCCACCGCCGTCAATCGGTTCTCCCGAAGGTGCCAGAGGCGGTCGTCCGTGAGGATGAACGCCGTCCCGTCGTTGGCGTAGGTCGCGGCCGTGGAGCCGTGGACATGGATGACGTAACGAGGGATCGCGGGCTCACTCCCGGCGATCCCGAT
>JBKKAE010000217.1:0-6469 GCA_046714835.1 Actinomycetota bacterium
ACCGCGTCTATCTGTCCGTGGACATCGATGTCGTGGATCCGGGTATGGCCCCGGGCACGGGTACACCCGAGTCCGGGGGGATGCTGGGTCGCGAGCTTCTCCGAGCGGTGCGTCGTATCGTCGGGTCGGTGGACCTCGCGGGGATGGACGTCGTGGAGGTCTCGCCGCCTTACGACCACGCCGAGATCACGGCGATGCTCGCGGGCAACGTCGTCATGGAGGCGATCAGCGCGCTCGCGGCCAAGCGGGGCTGAACGCTGGGCGCGCGGTACCCTCCCGCTCATGTGCCGAAGCATCAAGCGACTGCGGGAACCACACGGACAGGGGCATGCCTCGGATGAGGAGATCCGGGAGGCCGCGCGTCAGTTCGTCCGCATGGTGAGCGGGTTCGGGACGCCTTCGTCGCGTCTCGTCGAGGCGTTCGAAGCAGCCGTCGACGAGGTGACCGACTCGTCGAGGCGTCTGCTCGAGACCATCGACGCCACCCTGCGGAGCTCGGCGTGACCGGATACGCACTCGATCCCTCGCCCGAGGAGATGCGGTCGATGGGCGAGGCAGCGGTCGACTACGTGATCGGGTTCATCCACGGATTGTCCGACGCGCCCGCGCAGAACGTGGATGGAGCGCTCGAGGAAGCACTGAAGCTGAAGGCGTCACCGCCCGAGGAGGGAGGCTCGTTCGAGGACGTCTTCGCACAGTTCCGCGACGCAGCCGCCCGGGCGTACGAGACGTGCGGTCCGGGCTACCTTCCGTACGTCCCGGGTGGTGGCCTCTACGCCTCGGCCCTGGGCCAGTTCCTCGCGATGTCGGTCAACCGTTTCCCGAACCTCTGGGAGGTCGCGCCCGGATTGGCCCAGATCGAGCAGAACGTGATCCGGTGGCTCTGCGACCTCTTCGGGTTCCCGGAGGATGCCCGGGGGATCCTTACGACCGGCGGCTCGATCGCGAACCTGTCCGCAGTCGTGACCGCTCGCCACGTGAAGCTCGGCGAGGACTTCGCCGACGGGACCTACAACGTGAGCGAGCAGGCCCACGCCTCGGTGCCGAAGGCCGCGGCGATCGCCGGGTTCCCGCGTCGCGCGATGCGGCTGGTACCGGTGGACGCCGAGCTCCGGATGGACGCAGAGGCGCTGAAGTCGATGGTGGCCGAGGATCGCGCGGCCGGCCGCCGCCCGTTCCTCGTCGTCCCGGCCGCCGGGACCACAAACACCGGTGCGATCGATCCCATGGATGCGGTGGCCGACATCGCCGAGTCCGAGGACCTCTGGATGCACGTGGATGCTGCCTACGGTGGCTTCTTCCATCTCACCGATCGTGGCCGGGAGCGGTTCGGTGGGATCGAGCGAGCCGATTCGATCACGCTGGATCCGCACAAGGGGATGTTCCTCCCGTACGGGACCGGGTCCCTCGTGGTCCGGGACGGCGCCGCGCTGCGCGACGCCCACTACGTGGGTGCGGAGTACCTCCAGGACCGCGCGCCCGAGGCGGAGCTGCCCAACTGGAACGAGTATTCGCCGGAGCTCTCGAGGGATCACCGAGGGTTCCGTGTGTGGCTCCCGCTGGTCCTGCACGGCGTGAACGCGTTCCGGGAAGCGTTGGACGAGAAGCTCGATCTCGCGGAGCACCTGTACGCGGCGCTTTCGGAGATGCCGGAGATCGAGCTGCCCTGGTCACCCCAGCTCTCCGTCGTGCCGTTCCGCCTGGCGGGAGCGAGCGATGACGAGAACCGTGCGTTCCTGGCGAGGATCAACGAGCCGAAACGCGTCTATCTCTCCAGCACGACGATCGACGGACGTCACATCATCCGCGCGTGCATCGTCAGCCACCGCACGCACCACGACCGCATCGACGAGGCGATCGAGATCATCCGTGGCGCCGCCACGCGTGGCGCCGCCATCCGTGGCGCCGCCATCCGTGGCGCCGCGGCTCGGCCGCGGAGTTGACCACAGGCGCGCATGCCAGAGATGCCCGAGATCCAGGCGCTCGCCGAGCGGCTGGACGGAGCTGTCGGGGGAGCGACGCTCGAGCGATTCGACCTTCTGCAGTTCTCCTCCCTGAAGACCGTGACGCCGCGCCCCGCGGAGTTGGTGGGACGTCTGCTGGAAGGTGTCGGTCGGCGCGGGAAGTACCTGGTCCTCTCTTTCAAGGGTGGCGACCGGATGCTGGTGCATCTCTCGCAGGGCGGCCGGGTCGACGTGGAGGCGCCGCCGAAGTCGACGAAGCCGCGGGGCGCGGTCGCGCGGTTCCTGTTCGGCGCCGGGCCCTCGCTCCTCGTGAAGGAGTTCGGGAAGGAGCGGAAGGCCGGCGTCTGGTCGCTCGAGGCAGGAGACGACGGACCGTTGGCGGCCCTCGGGCCCGAGGTGCTCTCGGACGAGGCAACGGCGTTCTTCCTCGAGAGCACCGAAGCGCGCCGTGTGCATACGGTGCTTCGGGACCAGAGAACGGTCGCCGGTGTCGGTCGCGGGTACTCGGACGACGTGCTGCATCACGCGAAGCTCTCCCCATACGCGGCGCTGGGCAAGCTCGATGCGGAGGACCGCGACCGCCTCGTCGGGGCCCTGCGGGCGATCCTCACCGATGCCCTCGAGGCAGAGAGACGCCGGAGCGGGGGCCTTCCGACCAAGCTGGGTGATCACTTCACCGTTCACGGGCGCTGGGGCCAGCCGTGCCCCCGCTGCGGCGCCGACCTCCGTCGCGTCTCCTACGAGTCGCACGAAGTGACGTACTGCCCCGACTGCCAGACCGGTGGCAAGGTCCTCGCCGACCGGCGTCTGTCCCGCCTCATCCGCTAGCGTCCGGCGGCGTGACGGACGACGAGACCGATCCTCCCGGCGGGGCCGAGGACGAGCTTCCGCCACCGGTGCCACCGGAGGCGCGCCCTCCCGGTCTGGTGGCCCGATCCCTCGCCCGGGTCCGTGGGCACCGGATGGACTTCACGCCGCTCAAGGTCTCAGAGGACTTCCGGCGCCTGTTCGTCGGGCAGGCGATCTCCGAGTTCGGGACGCAGATCACGTTCGTCGCGGTGCCCTTCCAGGTCTATGTGATCACGCGGTCGACCGCCATGGTCGGCTTGCTCGCGCTTACGGAGGTGATCCCTCTCGTCGTGTTGCCGGTCGTGGGCGGCACGATCGCCGACGCCGTCGACCGGCGCCGGATGCTCATGATCTCGCACGCGGCGATCGCGACGCTCTCCGTCGTCCTCGCGGTGAACGCCTTCCTCCCGGACCCCCGTGTCTGGATACTCTTCGTGTTCTCGTTCCTGTGGGCGTCGGCGTACTCTCTCTACTCGCCGGCACTGCGGGCCTGGCCGGCCCGGCTGCTGACGCCGGATCTCTACACGTCGGCGCTCGCGCTCGAGGTTGTCTACTACCAATCGGCGGCACTCACCGGTCCCGTGCTGGCCGGAGTGCTCATCGCGACGGTTGGCATCGAGTACGCCTACGCCCTCGACGCCGTGAGCTACGTGGCGGTGATCGTCGCGTTGTCCCGCATGCGACCGTCGCCGCCGACGGCGGAGCGTCTGTCGATCGGCTGGGCCGCGATCAAGGACGGTTTCCGCTTCCTCCGAGGCCAGCAGGTCCTGCAGGGGACGTTCTGGATCGACCTCAACGCGATGATCTTCGGTCTCCCGGTCGCCCTGTACCCGGCGTTCGTACTCGATGTCCTGGAGGCATCGCCGGCGGTGCTCGGGCTGCTTTATTCCGCGGAGGCGCTCGGCGCCCTCGTCGTTGCGCTCTTCAGCGGCCGCGCCAAACACGTTCGGCGACAGGGTCTGGTGACGATCGTCGCCTGCATGTGCTGGGGAGCGGGCATCGTCGGCTTCGGGCTCGCCGGAACCCTGTGGCTCGCCCTCCTGTTCCTGATGCTGGCCAGTGCGTCCGACATGGTGAGCGGTCTCTATCGTGACGCGATCCTGAAGACCGTGACGCCCGACGAGATGCGAGGACGACTGGAGGGCATCAGCCTCTCGGTGGTGGGGACCGGGCCGTCGTTGGGGAACGCCGAGGCCGGTCTGCTCGCGTCCGTGACCAGCGTCAAGTTCTCGATCGTGTCCGGCGGGATCGCCTGCATCATCGGCGCCGGGGCTCTGGCGCTCCTCCTGCCCCGCTATCGCCGCTACGACGCGACGCACCCCTCGCCGTAGGTCTCACCGCATCCTCCTGAAGACCGCCGGACGGATCCGTTCGCCGCCGGCTCGGTCGGAGGACCATTCGGCCGGCGGGGCTTCGGTGAGGCGCGCCAGCGCGAGCAGCACCGTGTCGTAGTTCACGCGCCAACCCGCGAAGTCGCGCCAGGCCCGCTCACGGTCGGGCTTGAGGGCAACGCCGGCGGCCTCGAGCTCGGCGATCGCGGCCTCCCACTCGTCCCGTCGGATCGAGATCGGGTCGTCGGGCCCCGGATCGGGATCGTAGGAGATCTGGAAATAGTCGGCGATGCCTCGAAGGCAGAGGTAACCAGCCCGGATACAGAACTCGGCCTCGACGTCTCGCGGGATGTCGACCGACGAGAGCACGAGCGCCGCGCCGTCGAGCACCGCGCCCGACGAGGTCACCCACGAGTGCTCGGGATGCCGAGGAGCGGAAGAAGATGACCGCCGGATGAGACGTGTGGGTCTCCTCGACGTCGACGAACCACCGCTGCCATTCCACCCAGACCTCGTGGATCTCGGGCATCTGCTCCAGGCGCCAGTACCGCACGATCATCTCCCTCGCCGAGGGCGGGGACCCGGCTCTGACCTCCAGGGCCGTGATGCCCACCTCCCGACGGGAGTAGGCCGAGTAGATGCTCGGCAGATAGGTGATCAACAGCGCCAGCAGGAACAGGCCGATCGCCGCCTCCACGAAGACGAGCATCATGCCGTCGAGCTGCTCCGGTCGGGCGAACCCCAGCGTGAAGATCGACGATCCGGAGAGCTCGAACGCCGTCCGCCAGCCCGCGTACTCGATCCCCCAGAAGATGAGCGTGAACCCGGCGAGGACCAGGGCGAGCCAGGCCGCCAGGGTCGCCATCAGCCCGAGCGGGGCATGCGCGTCGAGGATCCTGTCCCTGCGGTCGAAGTCCATCGAGGGCCTGGCCACGAGCCGGAACAGCCACCGGAGGATCAGGAAGACCGAGCGCGTGATCCTGGACGCGGTGGCGCGGGGCAGGACCACCGTCTTGACGGCCGAGCCGATCGCGGCGACCACGAGCGCCGCACCGACGACGACGGCGAGGGTCCTGAGCGCCAGCACGGCGAGATGGTAGGCGGCCGGGAGCTACTCCGCGATGGCGGGCACCCGATCGCGCGCCGCCTTGGCATGGATCTCGTCGGCGTGCGCCTTCCCCGGGATGAACCGGTTGGCTACCACGGCAGCGATCAGGAGGATCGTCGCCGCGATCAGCACCGCGAGATGGAACCCGCTCATGTATGCGTCGCGGAACGCGGTCGTGAAGCCCTGCACCTGCTCCGGCGAGAGCCCCAGCGTCGCGAGCTCGCCGCGCTGGACGAACCCGTGGGACGCGGCTTCGGCGATCGCGCTCGCCTGCGACCCCTCCAGCCCGAGCGCGGTGAGCTTCGGAACGAGCACGGAACCGAGCCGGTCGAACAGGACCGTTCCGAGGAGGGCGATGCCCAGGACGCCGCCCACCTCGCGACTGGTGTTCGTCATCGCCGAGCCGAGGCCCGCGCGCTGCGGCCCGACCGCGCCCATGACCGCCGCGGTCATCGGCGCCATCGTCGAGCCGATCCCGTTCCCCATCATCACGAACAGGATCGCGAGCACCCAGAACGGCGTGTCGGGCTGGATGAACGTCAGTCCGAACAGGCCCGCCGACACCATCGAGAGTCCGTACGTCATGGGGATCCTCGGGCCGATCCGCTGCGCGATGGCTCCCGCCGTCGGCGCCGAGACGATGATCATCAGCGTCATCGGGAGGAATCGCACACCGGCCTGAAGCGGCGAGTAACCGCGGATCGCCTGCATGTATAGCGTCACGAACAGGAAGATCGAGAACATCCCCAGCGAGACCGAGAAC
The DNA here is from genome assembly GCA_046714835.1 of Actinomycetota bacterium. Classification (GTDB taxonomy): domain Bacteria; phylum Actinomycetota; class UBA4738; order UBA4738; family HRBIN12; genus JAJNBA01. The sequence goes on from JBKKAE010000217.1 coordinate 6,016, forward strand.
GCGACCGCGTTGCCCGCGCTGAACGCGGGGATCCGGAAGAACGTGAGCGGCATCATCGCTTTCGGGCTGCGGTGCTCCCAGATGACGAATCCGACGAGCAGGACGGCGGCGGTCACGAGCGAGGCGACGATCAACCCGTCACCCCAGCCGCGCTGGTTCGCCTCGATCAGGCCGTAAGTGAGTGCGAAGAGCCCGCCGGTGCCGAGCGCGAGACCGGGCAGGTCGAGATGCCGCGTCTCCTCCGAGACCGACTCGCGCACCGTCCTCGAGGCGACCGCGAACGCGACCACCCCGATCGGCACGTTGATGAAGAAGACTGTCTCCCACCCACCCTGCTCGACGATCCAGCCACCCAGGGTCGGCCCCAGCGCGAGGGCCAGGCCGCTGACGCCCGCCCACAGCCCGATCGCCCGGGCGCGCTCCTCCGGGGGGAACGTGACGGTGAGGATCGAGA
>JBKKAE010000218.1:0-3108 GCA_046714835.1 Actinomycetota bacterium
TCGATCCCGATCAGCACACCGTGGCGTTCGAGGAGCTGAGCCGCGAACCCGTGGTAGTTGGTGATCTCCGGCTCTTCCCCGTCCGGCAGGTCGAGACCGGCGAGCGCGCGCCGAACCCGTCGTTGCAGGTTCTCGGTCGCCTTGTTCGTGAAGGTGAGGCACAGGACGTTGCCGGGGAGGACGCCCGGGTGGTCGGAAGGAAGACGGCCCAGGGCGACGAGCGCCAGATAGACGACGCGCGCGGCCATCACCGATGTCTTCCCCGAACCGGCGCCGGCCACCAATACGTAGGGCTCGAGCGGCCACGTGATCGCGAGCCACTGCTCTTCAGTCGGAGGTCGCCCACCGAGGACGTCGAGGATCTCTTGCGGATACGTCGTGGTCGCGCTCATCGTGGCGTCTTCACCACGATCGCCGGATCGCCCACGTCGAACAGAGGCCGTCCCTCGGGGAAGAGCGGGCAGAGCGACTGGAACTCGCAGAAGAAGCAGTTGGCCTGGTAGTTGGGTCGATACGACTCGCTCTCGTTGAGCCTTCCCAGCTCGCCGACGAGGCCGGAGAGCTTCTCGCGCATGACGTTCTGGTACGCCTCCTCGCGGTCGGGCGTACCCATCGTCCACTCCCGGGTCTCGAGCTCACCGGTGCGCCAGTGGCCCTTCAGGTAGGACAGCTCGACGCCCGACACGGGCTGGAACTCGGCGAGTTCCTCCGACTCGAGGACCGCCAGGTAGTAGATGCCGAGCTGGAGGCTCTCGTTCGCCTTCGGCGCGCGATCCGCGCTGCCTGTCTTGTAGTCCGTGATGCGGACGCCGGGGAACCCTGCCGGATCGGGTCCGATACGGTCGATATAGCCGACGATCGATGCGCCGTCGTAGTCGAACTCGAAGCCGCGCTCGGTCGCCGACGCCGGGTGGGCGCCGTAGCGCTCGAACCAATTGGGGAGCATCCGACCCTTCGCGAGCGCTCGCCATGCCTCCGAGACGGCCTTCGCGGGGAACTCCTGGGGGCGCCACCGCCGGTCGACCTCTGCGTTGAGCGCTTCGAGCGTCCGCTCGACCTCGCCCTTCTCGCAGTCCTCGATGATCCGGTGGACGAGTGATCCCACCCAGGCCTGGTATCCGACGGGGCGTCCGAGCCCGAGCTCCGAGCCGAGGACGAACTGCAGCTCGCAATTGTCCAGCACGTCGAGCTTGGAGTACGACGCGCGGAGATGCTCGTGGAGAGGGCGGCCAGTTTCCGTCCAATCGCGCTGGAACCACCAGCGGCGTGGATCGACGCCGAGGGTGACGAGCCCTTCGAGCGCGGCTAGACGCTCGGCGCCGGAGACGGCGCGGTCCGCGAGCGTCCTGCGCCACAGGGCCGCGGCCTCGCGGACCGAGATCGGCTCCGCGAGTCCTGGATCCGGCACAGGCGACCACTTGATCCCCAGCTCCTCGACGAACCGCGAGCCGGTCGACGCTTCGTCGGCGTGGGCGCGGCTGGCCATCAAGACGATGCGCTCCCGCGCGCGGCCCAGCACCATGCGGAACAGGCGGCGTTCGTCCTCCAGGCGGGTGCGATTGCGATCCGATTGGGAGACGAGCCGGTCCAGCGCGGCGAGGTCGAACATGGGCTCGGGCCGCGACCGGCTCGGGAAGTTGCCTTCCACGGTGCCGACGACGATCACGGTATGGAACTCGCGGCCCGCGGCACCGTGGGCGGTCAGGACCTGCACGGCGTCTGCATCTCGGCGTTCCCACGCCGAGAAGCCAGGACCTCGTTCGCCCGCGTCCACCGATGCGAGGAACGCCTCGACCGACGGATCGGCGGCCGACCCGGCTTCCGCGACCGCGCTCGAGAAGGCAACGACGGAGTCGAGCTCGCGCCGCGTCTCGACGGATGCATCGCCTCCGTCGACGAGGCGGCGCGAGCACGGGAGCTCACGCCACAGGGTTGCGAACGTGTCGAGCACCGAGCGGTCCGCATCCTCCGCCGCGCGATCGAGGACCCCTCGCACCTCCTCCACCTGCGCGGCCTCTTGGGCGGTGAGGCCGTCGGTGAACTCGAAGGCCCGCGCCACCGACCCCGTCTTGGTGTGCGCGACCCGCAGAAGGCCGCGCGCCGCCGCCGGTGAGAGACGCACGAGGTCCGAGGTCAAGACGGATTCGATCAGTCCGGTCCGTTCGTCCTCGGAGCCCACGAGCCACCGCAGCGCCAACACGAACGGACGCGTGGCAGGCTCCTGAGCCAGGGAGACACCGCTCTCGGGAGCCATCCGAGGCACGCGAGCGTCGTCAAGGGCACGGAGCAAGCCGCCCACGTGCGCGCCCTGTCGACGGACGACCACGGCCAGATCCCCCCACGCGACGCCCTCGTCCACGTGGAGTCGTCGGAGCTCGCGTGCGATGGCTGCGTATTCCTCCGACGTGTGGGCCGCGCTCCACGCATCGATGCGCGCCGGATGGGGAGCGCGATGGCGGGTCTCCAGCTCGACGTGCGTGGCCCCCAGGAACACTTCCGTGAATCGAAGGGAGGGCACGGCCGTCGTGCCCTGGAACGAGAAGACATGTGCCTCGGGATCGGCCGCCACCATCAGGTCGTTCACGCGGAGCGAGGTCACGAGCGCCTCTTGCGCGAACGTCGCATCGTGGTAGTCGTCGACGAGCAGGTGATCGAGCAGGGGGGTGTGCGCCGCCGACACCGCCGCCTCCGCGCGACCGATCAACGCGGCGAAGTCCACGACGCGATCGGCGTCGAGCACGTCGAGGTAGTCGCGATAGAAGCGCGCGAGCTCGCGCCAACCCGTGAGGCCGCGCGCATCGGCCCTCGTCTCGATCTCCTCCGGCGTGAGACGAGCTTCCTGCGCCCGCAGAAGGAACTGACGGATCTGGTCGGCGAACCCCCGCAGGGTGAGGAGGTGGCCGTACGCGGGCCACTCGGCCGGGTTCTGCCCCTGGAGCAGATCCTGCACGAGCGCGAACTGATCCGCGGCCGAGAGCACCTCGGGAGGCTCGGCGTAGCCCAGCGCGGAGAACCGCTCGCGGAGGATCAGATGGCCGAGACCGTGGAACGTCAGGACCTGGAGGCTGGAGAGCGACGAGGGGAGACGTGCGATGAGCGCGTCGCGCG
>JBKKAE010000219.1:0-3153 GCA_046714835.1 Actinomycetota bacterium
GCGCTTCGCGCCGCCCGCAGCCGCCGCCGTCCCACCCTCGCCCTTCCGCGGTTGGCCGGCTTCGCCCATCCGCGCTGATTCTAGGTTCCGTTCCTCAGGTCTCCGGTTGCTCAGGCCGATGCTGGAACCGAGCGCCGGATGAGGCGCGTCCAGCGATGAGGAGCCAAGATGAGGAGAAGGAGCGTCGGTCTGGCATGGACATCGACGAACTGCTGAGATACACGGTCGAGCGAGGTGCGAGCGATCTGCATCTGAAGGCGGGGAACGTGCCTTTCGTTCGCGTGGACGGCGAGCTCTCGCCCGCCGATCTCGGCTACCTCTCCGCGGCCGACACCGATCGCTTCGCGCACGCGTTGATGACCGAGCACAAGAAGCAGGAGTTCGTACGGACGAACGAAGCCGACCTCGGCTACACGTTGTCAGGTGTCGGGCGTTTCCGGGTGAACGTCTTCCGTCAGCGCGGGGTGATCGGCCTCGCGATCCGACGTGTCCGCGCCGAGGTGCCATCCTTCGAGGAGCTGCGGCTCCCACCGGTGATGGCCACGCTCGCGAGCTCGCCTCGCGGTCTGATCTTGATCACCGGTCCCACGGGAACCGGGAAGACCACGACGATCGCGTCCATGATCGGGCACATCAACCGGACGCGCCGAACGCACATCGTGACGGTCGAGGATCCGATCGAGGTGGTCCACGACGACCACCTCTCGATCATCGAGCAACGCGAGATCGGGATCGACACCGAGTCGTACGCGACCGCGCTCCGCCACGTGATCCGCCAGGACCCGGACGTGATCTTCATCGGGGAGATCCGCGACGCCGACTCGGCCCTCGCCGCGATCCAGGCGGCAGAGACGGGTCACCTCGTGATCTCGACCCTGCACACGATCGACGCGATGGAGACCATCAACCGCGTGCTCGACCTGTTCCCGCCTCAACAGCAGCGGGAGATGCGTTCGTCGTTCGCGGGGGCTCTGCGTGGGATCGTGTCGCAGCGACTCGTGACTCGGGCCGACGGCAAGGGTCGCGTTCCAGTGGTCGAGGTCTTGGTGAACACCGGCCGTGTCTACGACAGGATCGTGGATCCGGAGGAGACGGCAGGCATCCTCGAGGTGATCGCCGGTGGCGACTTCTACGGGATGCAGACGTTCGATCAGGCGCTCGTGAGCCTCGTCAAGGAGGGCATCGTCTCTCCGGACGAGGCGCGCCGGACCGCGACCAACCCGCACGACTTCGATCTCGCGCTGCGCGGGACGTTGGAACGTCGATCCGCGTTCGACGAAGCCGCAGCCGTCTCCGACAGCCTTCCCTACTAGCCTTCTCGTCTCCTCGTCGACTCGCTCCCCTCCGCGCGGATCGCGGCGCGTTCCATGGGATGCCTCCGGTATCCGAAGGGGATCGCGAGCAGGAAGTACACCGGGATGAACAGCGGTCCCCACACCATGTACTGATGGACGTGGTGCCGCTCGTGTGCCAGCAGCCTGCCCTCGAGCGGCCTCGACGAGAGGACAACGAAGCCGACGGTCATCGCAGACCGGCCCAGGCGGGGCATCAGCCTCGTCAGTCCGCGGGGATGCCGATCGAACAGGACCAATCCCTCCTGGACGTGGGGCGCCTGGAACGTGAGGAGCCCGAGGATCACCCCCAGCAGCGTGTTCGGAAGCGTCCACGCGAAGCCGAGCCAGACGGGCACGGCGGCACCGTATCGCGACGGGTGCGGCTGAGCGCGGGGGTATGGTGAGAAGGCTGTGACCACGATCGAGATCGACCCCCTGTCGAAGGATCTCGGCGACCGTTTCCAGGCCGCCGGGCGCGAGCTGTACCTGGTCGGGGGTGTCGTCCGCGATCTGGTGATGGGTCGCCTCGCACCCGAGACGGACACCGACTTCGCGACCGACGCCTCGCCGGCGGAGACGTCTCGCCTGCTCCGCGGATGGGCGGAGGCCCAGTACCTCGTGGGCGTGCGCTTCGGGACGGTGGGCGCGCGCCGCCACGGCCGTGTGGTCGAGATCACGACCTACCGCGAGGAGCGGTATCCGGAGGACGAACGCAAGCCGGCGGTCACCTTCGCCAAGGACATCGGGACCGATCTGTCCCGACGCGACTTCACGATCAACGCGATGGCCGTTCGCTTGCCCGACGGCGAGTTCGTCGACCCCTTCGAAGGGGTGAAGGACCTCGCCGCGAAGCGACTCGACACCCCGCTGGAGCCCGAGGTCGCGTTCTCGGACGACCCGTTGCGGATGCTGCGAGCCGCGCGCTTCGTCGCGCAGCTCGGCGTGACTCCCGTGCCGCGCGTCATCGAGGCGATCGTGCAGATGCGCGATCGCCTGGGGATCGTGTCGGCCGAGAGGATCCGCGAGGAGCTGGACAAGCTGCTCGTCGCGGAGTCGCCGGGTGCCGGGCTGGCGTTGCTCGTCGACTCGGGGCTGGCCGAGGAGTTCTTGCCCGAGCTGCCGGCTCTGCAGCTCGAGCAGGACCCGGTGCATAGGCACAAGGACGTCCTGCGGCACACGTTCGCGGTGGTCGAACGGCTGGAGCCCGATCCGGTGCTCCGCCTGGCGGGGTTGCTCCACGACATCGGCAAGCCCTCGACCCGCGAGATCACGCCCGACGGTGTGTCCTTCCACCACCACGAGGTGGTGGGCGCGCGCATGGCGGAGCAGCGGCTGCGAGAGCTGCGCTACCCCAACTCTGTCGTGGACGATGTCCGGAAGCTCGTCGAGCTCCACCTCCGGTTCCACGGCTTCGGTGAGGGCTGGACGGACGCCGCCGTGCGTCGGTACGTCCGCGATGCGGGCCCGCTGCTCGACAAGCTCAACCAGCTCACGCGGGCGGACTGCACGACCCGCGATCCCAAGCGTGCGGAGCGGTTCGCGCGCCTCCAGGACGAGCTTGAGGATCGGATCGCGAGCCTCGCGGAGCAGGAGAACATCGATTCGATGCGTCCGTCGCTCGACGGCCGGCAGGTGATGGAGCGACTGGGTCTCGAGCCCGGTCCGCTCGTAGGTGAGGCGCTCGCGTTCCTCATGGAGATCCGCATGGAGCGCGGCGAGCTCCCGGAGGCCGAGGCGTACCGGCTACTCGAGGACTGGGCGAAGGAGCACGGGACCGTCTAGGAGGCGCCGGCGGCGCGGAGCAGCATGCCGATCGTCC
>JBKKAE010000220.1:0-3683 GCA_046714835.1 Actinomycetota bacterium
CACCTGAACGAGCTGGAGGTGCAGCGCACGATGGCACCCGAGAAAGACGTCGACGGCCTCCATCCCTGGAACGTCGGGATGGTCGTGCGGGGCGAGGCCACGTTCCAGCCGGCCACCCCGTACGGGATCGTGGAGCTACTGCTGCGGAGCGACATCTCCCTCGAAGGTGCCGAAGTCGTGGTCGTGGGCTACGGTGACCTGGTCGGCGCGCCGCTCTCGATCATGCTGGCGCAGGACTCGATCCGGGGGAACGCCACCGTCACGATCACGCACGTGAAGACGGCGAACCTCGGGACCCACACCCGCCGCGCGGACATCCTGGTCGCCGCGGCCGGGGTCCCGAAGCTCATCACCGGCGACATGATCAAGCCCGGCGGCACGGTCATCGACGTCGGAGTCCACCGGACCGAGGACGGGCTCGTCGGCGACGTCCATTTCGACGAGGCAGTCGAGGTGGCCGGAGCCATCACACCGGTCCCCGGCGGGGTCGGCCCGATGACGGTCGCGATGCTCCTGGTGAACACCGTGACCGCCGCCGAGACACAGGCCTACGGAGGGTGAGCGCGAAGGGGGGTCGCCTCGCCTCGCTCCTGGACGCCGGCGAGTTCGTCGTCACCAGCGAGGTCGTGCCTCCTCGCTCGGGTGAGGGCTCGAAGGTCCGCGAGGCCGCTCGAGGGCTCGTCGGGTACGTGGACGCGGTCAACGTCACCGACAATCCCTCGGCGTCGCCGCACATGTCCCCGCTGGCAGGCGCCCGCTTGGTGCACGACGCGGGCGCGGAGCCCACGCTCCAGCTCGTGTGCCGCGATCGCAACCGCCTGGCGATCACCGCGGACCTCCTCGGGGGGTGGGCGCTCGGCGCGCGGAACATCTTGGTGTTGGGTGGCGACCCGATGGACGTCGGGGACCATCCGGACGCGAAGTCCGTGTTCGACCTGGGGCCCAACCAGGTCGTCGAGCTCGCGCGGCGGATCCGCGACGAGGGCATCACCGGCGCGGGCGCCGAGATCACGGATCCGCCGCGGTATCTGATCGGCGTCGCGGACGTCCCGCTGTCCGATCCCTACGATCCGGTGAAGCTCGAAGCGAAGCTCGATGCGGGCGGCGACGTCGTGTGGACGCAGATCGCGTACGACGTGGACCGGCTGGGGGAGTGGGCGGCCCTCGTCCGGCCACGGGGGATCTTCGAGCGCGCGAAGGTGCTCGTCGGCCTCGTGCCGCTGCGGAGCCTCAAGAACGCCCGCTTCATGGACGGGCTGTTCGGCGTCCACGTCCCGCAGACCGCCTTCGATGTGTTGGAGACCGCCGGGACCGAAGCGGAACGGGCGGGTCTCGAGTTCACGATCGACGTCGCGCGGCGGGTCCGACAGATCGACGGGATCTCGGGACTGCACCTCATGGGGATCGGTCGCGACGATCTCGTCCGCACGGTCATCGAGGAGGCCGGTCTCTTCCCACGCCCGACGAGCGTCTAGCGGCCTCCTAGGAACGCTCTTCGAGCGGCACCCACTTCTGCTGCGTGGGGCCGACGTACCGCGACCCGGGCCGGATCACCTTGTTGTCCGCGTACTGCTCGCGCACGTGGGCCGTCCAGCCGGCCATACGGGCAGCGGCGAACACCGGTGTCATCAGATCGGTCGGGATACCGAGCACGTGGAACACCGCGGCGGCGTAGAAGTCTACGTTGGGATACAGACCCTTCTGTTGGAACGTCGCCTTCTCGACGGCCTCCGCGATCTCGTGAAGATGGGTCTTGCCCGCGCGCTCGCACGCTTCCTTCGACAGCCGTTTCAGCACCTTGGCCCGAGGGTCGTAGGTCTTGTAGACCGCGTGCCCGAACCCGAAGATCTTCTCGTGCCGCTCGAGGCGGTCGCGCACGTACGCCTCCGCGTTCTCCGGTTTGCCGACCTCCTCGAAGCTCTTCATCGCTTCCTCGTTGGCGCCACCGTGGAGGGGTCCTTTGAGCGTGCCGATCGCGGCAGTGATCGCGGAGAACATGTCGGCGAGCGTCGAGGCGACGATCCTCGCGGTGAACGTCGAGGCGTTCATCGTGTGGTCCGCGTAGAGGATGAACATGATGTCGAGCACCCGTGCGTCCTCGGGGTCGGGTTCGGTGCCGTGCAGCATCCATAGGAAGTCGGCGGCGTGGGGGAGCGCCGGATTGGGCGTCACCTTCTCCATGCCGGTCCGCAGTCGGTGGTACGTGGTGATGAGGGACGCCGTCTTCGCGACCAGGCGGAGCGCCTTCCGCGCCTGCGCATCGGCCGACTCGTCCCATCCGTCGGGGTCGAACGCGGAGGAGGCCGAGACCGAGGTGCGGAGCATCGACATCGGGGAGGTCTGCTCGGCCAGGGTCCTCATCAGCTGCACCTGGAACGGATGGAGATCGCGCTCGTTCGCGAGGAACCCAGCCATTCCCTCGAGCTCCGGCGCCGTGGGGAGCTCGAGGTGGTGGAGGAGGTAGATGACCTCCTCGAACGTGGAGTGCTCGGCCAGCTCCTGGATCTCGTAGCCGACGTAGGAGAGCGTGCCCTTCTCGCCGTCGATGTCGGAGAGCTTGGTGTCGGCTGCGATGACTTCTCGGAGCCCCTTGTCGGCCACGATCCTCCGTTCTCCGCAGACCCGTTCGGACGGGCCCCTGCGAGACTGCCAGGATAGTCGGCGCTCCGTTCCGCTGACGCCGACGCCCAGCCACACGCCGAAGGCGAGACGACGAGAGAGGCATCCGTTGACCCATCGCATCACGTTGATCCCGGGAGACGGGATCGGACCGGAGGTCGTGGAAGCCGCGCGCGGTGTCGTCGACGCCACCGGAGTCGAGGTGCGCTGGGACGTCGAGGAGATCGGCCTCCGGGCGTTCGAGCGGACGGGCGAGGTACTGCCCGCTCGGGCGGTCTCCTCCATCCGGGAGAACGGCGTCGGGTTGAAGGGACCGATCGAAACTCCCGAGGGAGCCGGGATCCGCAGCGCGAATCTCGTGTTGCGGAAGGAGCTGGATCTGTACGCGAACGTGCGCCCATGCAGGTGGTATCCGGGCGTGCCGTCGTTGTATGAGGACGTCGACCTCGTGGTGGTTCGGGAGAACACCGAGGACGTCTACACGGGTGTCGAGTTCGAGGTGGGAACCGTCGAGGTGAAGGAGCTGATCGCCTTCATCGAGGTAACGACCGGCATCCGCATCCGGCAGGACAGTGGAATCTCTGTCAAGGCCATCTCCCAGGAGGGGAGCGAACGGATCGTGCGGTTCGCGTTCGACGAGACCAGGCGCCGCGGTCGGTCGAAGGTCACAGCCGCACACAAAGCGAACATCATGAAGTTCTCCGATGGGCTTTTCCTCGACGTGGCCAGGCGCGTCGCCGCGCAGTATCCGGACGTCGTCTTCGACGACCGGATCATCGACGCGCTCTGCATGGAGCTCGTCCAGTCGCCGGAGCGGTTCGACGTGCTCGTCCTGCCGAACCTGTACGGGGACATCGTGTCGGAGCTGGGCGCTGGCTTGATCGGCGGACCGGGGGTGGCGCCCGGCGTGCAGCTCGGCGACGACGTCGCGGTGTTCGAGGCGACGCACGGGACCGCCCCGCGGCTCGCGGGACGGGACCGGGCGGACCCAGTCGGACTGATGCTCTCGGCGGCGATGATGCTTCGGCACCTCGGCGATGTCGAGGCGGGCGATCGCCTCGAAG
>JBKKAE010000221.1:0-2673 GCA_046714835.1 Actinomycetota bacterium
CGGCCTGATCCTGGAGCACGCCGCGAAGGTGAGCGAGGTCGCCGCGGAGGACGTCCCGCCGACGGCGTACGCGATCCCGCGCGCCAACGTGTACCGGGAGGACACCCCGGAGCCGTCTGCGCTCACATCGAGACCCCGAAGCGAGGTTCGACTCGGAGCGCGGCCGCCGCTGCGCTCACGGCGTTCCCGATCAGCCACACGTCCGTGATCGGACCGACCCCGCCGGGAACCGGGGTGATCGCCTCGGCCTTCGCGGCCACGCCGTCGAACTCGATGTCGCCGACGAACCGCACCTTGCCGGTCTCGGGATCCTCCACGGGGTCGATGCCCACGTCGACGGCGATCACGCCGTCCCGCACCATGTCGCCCTTCACCAGGCTCGCCACACCCGCGGCCACGATCAGGATGTCCGCCTGCCGGGTGAACGCGGCGAGGTCGGTCGTTCGCGAGTGGCAGGTCACGACGGTGGCATGCCGCTGGAGGCCGAGCGACGCCGCGGGCTTGCCGACCGAGTCCGACCGACCGACGACGACGAGGGTCTTGCCCGGGTAGAACGACTCCGGCTCTCGCCCGGTCGACTTGATGTAGGAGTCCAGCAGGTAGAAGCACGAAGCCGGCGTCGACGGCACGAAGCGAGGGCGTCCCTGCGCGAGAAGGCCCGCGTTCTCCGGATGCACGGCTTCGACGTCCTTGTACGGATCGATCGCGCGATACACGAGCGGTTCGGAGATGCCTGCGGGCAGCGGCCGCAAGACGAGGATGCCCGTGACGCGTGGATCGGCGTTAAGCTTCCCGACCACGGCGAGGAGGTCGGCGACCTCGGCGTCAGCGGGGAGGTGCTCGTTCTCGTACCGGCATCCGAGGCGCTCTGCCAGCCGACGGACGTGCCGCTCGTAGGCAGCGGCGGCGTGATCGTCGCCGACCAGGATGGTGGCGAGCCCGGGTTGGGCGCCGGAGACCTTCAGCCGTCGGAGCTCTTCGTGCACATGCTCGGAAAGCTCCTCGGCCAGCTTGTTGCCGTCGATCACGGTTCCCGTCATCCCTCGTCCTTCCGTCGGTGATCTACTCGCGACCGAGCCTTCGCAGGAATCCCTGTTCGTCGACGATCTCGACGCCGAGCTTCAGGGCCTGGTCGTACTTCGAGCCCGGATTCTCACCCGCGACAACGAAGTCCGTCTTCTTGGACACGCTCGAGGAGACGCGGGCCCCCGCCCGCTGCGCGAGCTTGGCCGCCTCGTCCCTCGACAAGGTGTCGAGCCCTCCGGTCAGCACGATCGTCGTGCCCTCGAGCGGTTTCGGACCCTCGTCGGGAGGTGGCTCGTCCTGGAGGCGCACGCCGGCCTCGCGGAGCTTCTCGATCAGGGCACGGTTGTCGGGATCCTCGAACCACGCGGCGACGGTGGCGGCGACCTCGGGCCCGATCTCGGGGACGGCGTCGATCACGTCGACGGAGGCGGCGGCGAGAGCGTCGAGCTCGAGGAACGCGGACGCGAGGACCTCGGCGACGTGGGAGCCGACGTGCCGGATGTTGAGACCCGCCAGCAGTCGCCAGAGTGGCCGGTCCTTGGACGCCTCGATCGCGCGCCGGAGGTTCTCGATCGACCTCGCGGCGAACCCCTCGAGCTGGGCCATCTGCTCGTCGGTCACCCGGTAGATGTCGGCAGGGTCCTTGATGAACCCCTTGTTGAGCAGCGCGATCCCGGTCTTGTAGCCGAGGCCTTCGATGTCCATCGCTCCCCGCCCGGCGAAGTGGAAGAGCCACTCGACAGATTGGTCGGGGCAGCCGGCCTTGTTCGGACAGCGCCAGTCGGCCTCGCCCTCGGGTCGCACCAGCTCGGTCCCACACGAGGGGCACTTCTTGGGCATCTTCCACTTCCGCGCGTTCTTCGGCCGGACCGCCAAGACGGGTCCGACGATCTCCGGGATCACGTCGCCGGCTCGGCGGACGATCACGGTGTCGCCCTTGCGGACATCCTTGCGCCGGGTCTCGTCCTCGTTGTGCAAGGTGGCGTTCGTGATCGTCACTCCGCCCACGAACACGGGCTCCAGGACCGCGAACGGCGTCACCTTGCCGGTACGGCCGGTGTGGATCTCGATCGACTTCAGCAAGGCGGTCCGCTCCTCCGGCGGGAACTTGTACGCGATCGCCCATCGTGGGGCGTGGCTCGTCGCCCCGAGTCGCCGCTGGAGCTTCGCGTCGTCGACCTTGATCACGGCGCCGTCGATCTCCCAATCGAGGGAATGTCGCTTCTTCTCCCAACGCCGGAGGAAGGTGAGGACCTCCTTCAGGTTCTTCGTCCGGTGCGTGGTCGGCGGCACCGGCAGTCCCACCTTCTCGGACCAGGCGAGGAAATCGGAGTGCGAATCGAAGCTGATGCCCTCCGCGGCGCCGAACGAGTGGACCCACATCCGGAGCGGGCGCGAAGCGGTGACGTTCGCGTCCTTCTGGCGGAGCGAACCTGCCGCGCCGTTGCGCGGGTTGGCGAAGGGTCGATCGCCCGCGTCGGTCAGCCTGACGTTCAGCTCCTCGAAGGCCTTCACGGGGAAGTAGACCTCACCTCGGACCTCGATCACGGACGGGGGTTCCTCCGTCTCGAGTCGTCGCGGGATCGACTTCAGGGTGCGGATGTTCGCCGTGATGTCCTCACCGATCCGGCCGTCCCCGCGGGTCGC
>JBKKAE010000222.1:0-2771 GCA_046714835.1 Actinomycetota bacterium
TCAGCTCTGATCGACGTTGAGGTGCTGGATCTCACCGAACGCGACCCGGACGCGTCCTCCCGGTTCCTCCGTGTCGATCAGCAGCGCTCCTGAGTCGTCGAGGTCGACGGCGACACCGCGAGCGGTGTCTCCGTCGACCGTCGTGGCCTCGACGCGGCGTCCGAGCGTGTCGGAGACGGCACGCCATCGGCGCGGGATCTCTTCGAGTGAGCCCTCGAACAGTGACCGGAACCGTTCGAGGAAGGCCGTCAGGAGCGCCTCCTCGTCCACGTCCCCGATCGCACCTGCCCCTTCGACTCCCTCCGGCGCGTCGAGGTTCACGCCGATCCCCACGACGACATGGCGGATGCGTCCTTCGTTGATCTCGGCCTCGCCGAGGATGCCACCCACCTTCGACTCGCCCATCAGCAGGTCGTTCGGCCACTTGCACCGCACATCTTTGCCGGATACCCCTGAGGCGGCCTCCGCCATCGCCACTCCGGCTGCCAATGACATCAACCCGAGGCGGTCCGGCGTCAACGACGGCCTCAGCACGAGGGTGCACATCAGCGCGGCTCCAGGGCGATCGACCCACGCACGTCCCTGCCGGCCCCGCCCTGCGGTCTGGTGTCCTGCGGCCACGAGCGTCCACTCCGGCGTGCCTGCTGCGGCCATCGCCAGCGCGGTCGCGTTCGTCGATTCCATCACCTCGTCCCAACGAACCGGTGCCGTGAGTCCGACCGCCTCCAGCGCCCGACGCAGCGCATCCTCGCTCAGCACGGTTCCACCTCGCCCGACGCTATATCGTGACGCCACATGGCGCGGAAGCAGAAGCTCCTGATCGCCAATCGCGGCGAGATCGCCATCCGGATCGCCCGAACGTGTCGTGACCTGGGCATCGCGACGGTCGCCGTCTACTCCGACGCCGATCGCGATGCTCTCCACGTCGAGATGGCGGACGAGTCGTTCCGGATCGGTCCTGCGCTCGCTTCGGCGTCCTACCTCTCGGTCGATCGGATCATGGAGGCGGCCACCAAGTCGAGGGCCACCCTCGTGCACCCCGGCTATGGGTTCCTCGCGGAGCGAGCGCAGTTCGCGCAGGCGGTCGAGGACGCCGGTCTTTCGTTCGTCGGCCCCCCGGCGCGAGCGATCGAGACGATGGGAGACAAGTCCGCCGCGCGCCGGGTCGCGGACTCGGCCGGGATGCCGATCGTCCCCGGGACGCGCGAGCCGGTGGACCTCGCGCAGGCGAAGAAGGAGGCCTCCCGGATCGGATTCCCACTCATCGTGAAGGCCGCCTTCGGCGGGGGCGGGAAAGGCATGCACGTCGTGCGCGACGCGGAGCATCTGGAAGAGTCGCTCAAGCGAGCGGCACGCGAGGCGAAGTCCTACTTCGGCCGACCGGAGGTCTTCCTCGAGCGCTACGTCGATCGCGCCCACCACGTCGAGGCGCAGATCGTCGCCGATTCGCACGGCAACGTGTTCTTCCTCGGTGAGCGCGACTGCTCGGTGCAGCGGCGCCATCAGAAGCTGATCGAGGAAACGCCGTCAACCCTTTTCGACGACCGCGTCCGCGAACGGTTCGCGGAGGCGGCAGTGGGTCTCGCGAAGGCGGCCGACTACGTGAACGCCGGCACGGTCGAATGCGTGATGGACGAGGACGGGGATTTCTACTTCCTCGAGATGAATACTCGGCTGCAGGTCGAGCACACGGTGACCGAGATGGTGACCGGGCTCGACCTGGTGGCGCTCCAGATCCGGGTGGCGCTCGGCGAGAAACTGGCGCTTGACCCCGCTCCCCGGGGCGCGTCCATCCAGTGCCGGATCAACGCAGAGGACCCGGGGAGGAACTTCCTGCCGGGTCCCGGTCGCGTGACCCGGTACCGGGAGCCGGCCGGCCCGTTCGTCCGGGTGGATTCCGGGATCGAGCAGGGCCGCGAGATCCCCGGGGACTACGACTCGATGTTCGCGAAGCTGATCGTGGCCGGCCGGGACCGGGAGGAGGCTCGCAAGCGGATGCTGCGGGGGCTGGACGAGTTCGCCGTCGAGGGAGTCCCGACAACGATCCCGGTGCATCGGTGGATCCTCGAGTCCAAGGAGTTCCGAGCGGGCACCCACACGACGACCTGGCTGGAGCGGGCGCTCGCCGAGGTCGACCTTCCGGCGCACCCGGACTTCGCGACCTCGGGCCCGACCCCCAATCGGCCGGCGGACATCCTCGTCGAGGTCGACGGACGCCGGATCCCCGTGAGGATCTTCGACGAGCGGCGTGATCCGGCGCCGAGGCCACCGATGGCTCCCGACGCGCATCACGGTGAGCACGTGCACGGGGAGATCCTCGCGCCGATGCAGGGCACCATCGTGAAGGTGCTGGTCGAGAAGGGCCAGGAGGTGCGACCCGGCGACGTGATCTGCATCCTCGAGGCCATGAAGATGGAGAACCATGTCCCCTCGAACCGTGACGGCGAGGTCACCGACCTCCCGATCCGCGCCGGGCAGGTCGTCGAGACGGGCCAGGTCATCGCGGTGATCGACTAGCCGGGCACGCCCCAGGCGTCTCGACCGACGATCCGGAACCCCGAGTCCTTGATCGCGTAGTTCCGGTTGATCGAGACGAGCAGCGCCGTGAGCGACTCCGCGACGCGAGCCATCTCGAGGCGCCCACAGTCCACCCAACGCATGCCCGGGATCCCTTCGATCAGGGCGCCGACCCGGGCCTTCGCATCCGCGTCGTCGGCGCACAGGAGCACGTCGCTGTCGATCTCGCGGCCGAGGGCCTGAAGGCCCTCGGC
>JBKKAE010000223.1:0-3581 GCA_046714835.1 Actinomycetota bacterium
GCGAAGCGCGCCAAGGCGCCCGCGGAGCTCTACGAGGAGCCGGAGCTCACGGTGCGGGTGGTTCGTGACCTCTTCACCGACGAGGAGTTCCGGGGTCTCGTCACGGACTCCGAGCGCATCTACGACAAGGTGATGGAGTACGTGCACGACGTCGCGCCCGACCTCGAGTCCAAGGTGACGCTCCATCGAGGCCCCCTGTCCGCCTTCGAGGAACATCGGATCGTCGAGCAGATCCACAAGGCACTCGACCGGAAGGTGTGGCTTCCCTCGGGTGGCTACCTGATCATCGAGCAGACCGAGGCGATGACGATCGTCGACGTGAACACCGGGAAGGCCGTCGGGAAGACCAACCTCGAGGAGACGGTGCTGACGACGAACCTGGAAGGTGCCCGTGAGGTCGCGCGCCAGCTCCGGCTACGAGACATCGGGGGCATCATCGTGATCGACTTCATCGACCTCCTGCTGGAGCAGAACAAGCGGAAGGTCGAGGACACGATGCGGGAGGCCCTCGCGATCGACAAGACGAGGTCTCAGGTCTTCGAGATCGGTCCCCTGGGGATCATGCAGATCACCCGGAAGCGTGTGTCCGGCGGGCTGGTCGATTCGTTCTCCGAGACCTGCCCCCATTGCGAGGGTCGCGGCATCATCGTCAACTACGACGCGAGCTAGCGGACCACGCCAACGCCAGACGAGAGAGGACCGACCATGTACGCGGTGATCAAGACGGGCGGCAAGCAGCACAAGGTGCAGGCCGGCGACGTGATCGAGGTCGAGAAGCTGGTCGCCGACGGCGAGACGGTGGAGTTCCATCCGCTGCTCGTCGTCGATGATGACGGCAAGACCCATGTCGGAGCCGAGGCCGCCAAAGCGGTCGTGATCGCGAAACCGTTGGGCGAGATGAAGGGCGAGAAGGTCAAGGTCTTCAAGTACCGGCCCAAGTCCGGGTACGCGAGGAAGGCCGGACACCGCCAGCTCGTCACGATGCTCGAGATCACCGAGGTGAAGATCCCGGCCAAGCGCGCGAGCTCCCACAAGAAGGACGAAAAGCAGGACGATGCCGCTCCCGCGGCGTCGTCCGACTAGCTGGTAGCCTCGACCGACCATGGCACACAAGAAGGGCGGCGGCTCGACCCGGAACGGCAGGGACTCGACCTCGAAGCGACTCGGGGTCAAGGCGTTCGGCGGTGAGGCTGTCTCCGCCGGCTCGATCATCGTGCGCCAGCGCGGGACCAGGATCCACCCGGGCGAAGGCGTCGGCAAGGGCGGCGACGACACCCTGTTCGCACTACGCGCCGGGACGATCGAGTTCCACGAGTCGCGGGGCCGCAAGTACGCGTCGGTCCTCGCCGAGGCTTAGCTGGCCCGCTTCGTTCGCTCCGTCACCTCTTCGGCCCATGCCTGGACCACCTGTTTGCTCGTGGCGCTCGTCGATCGCAAGTAGCCGAGGTTCATGCGCGCGACCTGACGTTTCGAGGGCGTGGCGCGCGTGAACGGCCCGAGTGGTCCTCGAGGATCGATCG
The DNA here is from genome assembly GCA_046714835.1 of Actinomycetota bacterium. Taxonomy (GTDB): domain Bacteria; phylum Actinomycetota; class UBA4738; order UBA4738; family HRBIN12; genus JAJNBA01. Next base: position 1,521 of record JBKKAE010000223.1, read on the forward strand.
TGGGGGACCGGGGCAGCGGATCGAGTGGTGGAGGCTGGGAGAAGTAGAAGGCGGTCTTGCGGTCCTGGCCGTCCTTCCGCCAGTCGACCAAGAGGACGGGCGACCCCTTGATCCTCTTCGCGCGACGGATCGCGCCGTAGTCGAACCGCACGTCCACTCCCGTCTTGCGTTCGAGGAACTCCAAGCTGCGTTCTCCGAGACTGAGCGTTCCTCGGACCTCGGTCGGCCGCGACCGGGCGCCGAGGTGCACCATCCAGACGTCCACGGGCTCGACCACGAGCCCAATCTTGGCCCGTCGCCGCTCGGTCGACCACAGGGGCCGACCACCTAGGCTATTCGACATGACGTTCGTGGACGAGGTCGACGTGGAGGTGCGCGCCGGTCGCGGCGGCGACGGCTCCGCCGCGATGGGCAGCGAGCCCTTCAAGCCGAAGGGAGGCCCGGACGGTGGGGACGGTGGCCGAGGCGGCGACGTCGTCTTCCGGGCGTCTCGCAACGTCCACGACCTGGCGTGGTTCGCCGACCATCCGCATCTCCGTGCCGACCCCGGCAAGGCGGGCTCGCGCGGCCGGCGGGACGGGGCGAAGGGGAACGACCTCGTGGTCACGGTGCCGGACGGCACGGTGGTCTTCGACGACCGTGGTCTTCTGGCCGACCTCGTCGGGGAGGGGTCGAAGGCCGTCGTCGCCCGAGGCGGGCGCGGCGGGCGCGGCAACGTTCGCTTCGCAGGTCCGAAGAACCGCGTGCCGAAGACCGCCGAGGCGGGGGAGGAAGGTGAGGATCGGCGGGTGCAGCTGGAGCTCCGCACGGTCGCCGACGTGGGTCTCGTGGGGCTGCCCAACGCGGGAAAGTCCACTCTCCTTTCCCGGCTGACGGCGGCCACACCGAAGATCGCGGACTATCCGTTCACGACGCTCACACCCAATCTGGGCGTCGCGGAGGCTGGCGGGGAGCGGTTCGTCGTGGCCGACATCCCCGGACTGGTGGAAGGCGCACACCGAGGGAAGGGACTCGGCCATCGGTTCCTGCGCCACGTCACCCGGTGCCGAGCCCTCGTCCTCGTGGTGGACCTGTCGTCCGCCGATCCGATCGCCGACCTGGACACCCTTCGCGAGGAGCTCCGCGCGTACGATCCTGATCTCGCCGACCGTCGGTCGCTCCTCGTCGGGACGAAGGCGGACCTCGTGGAAGATCCGCAGACCGCAGCCGATGCGATCCGGTCGCTCCCGGTGTCGGCCGTGACGGGCGAAGGGCTCGACCTCCTCACCGCGCAGCTGGAGGCGCTCTCCCGTCAGGCGGCAGCCGAGCAACCTCCCCGCGCCCCGTACGTCGTGCTGCGCCCCGGCAGACCGCGGTTCCTCGTCGCGCGCGAGGACGGCGGCTGGCGGGTCACCGGTCGCAACGTCGAGCGATGGGTGCGTGAGACGGACCTCGACGACGAGCGGCAGCTCACACGACTGCAGCGGCAGCTGATCAAAGAGGGCGTCGAGCGGCAGCTGATGAAGGCGGGCGCTCGCCGCGGCGACGAGATCCGCATCTCCGACCGCGCCTTCGAGTTCCTCCCCGGCGACGATCTTCCCGTGGATCGACAGGAAGCCTGAGCCTTGGACGTCGCCGGGCTGCTCGCGGACGAAGAGCGAGGATGGCTCGCGCTCACCGAGGTCTTCGGCGACGTCCCGCCCGAGCGGTTCGACGAGCCCTCCGTCACGAACGAGGGATGGTCGCCGAAGGACGTCATGTATCACGTCGCCGCGTGGGCCGAGGAGGCTTCCACCGTCTTGGGGCGGATCGCCGCGGGGACCCATCGGGAGAGCCATCCCGACACAGAGGCTCTCAACGAGGAGTGGTTCGAGCAGGGGCGGGGACTCGAGGAGGACATCGTTCGGATCCGCTTCGCGAAAGGCAGGGTGGCGATGCGCCAGGCCTTCTCCCGGCTCGCCGACGTCGACGCGAACGCGTGGGAGTGGTTCGAGGAATCCGGCCCCCGCCACTATGAGGAGCATCTGCCCGATCTGCGGGCCTTCCTGGAGCGGGGCACCGACCGGCCGTAGGATTCGCATG
>JBKKAE010000224.1:0-10009 GCA_046714835.1 Actinomycetota bacterium
GCGGTACTGGGGCGCGCCGATCCCGATCATCCACTGCGACGAACACGGCGAGGTTCCGGTGCCCGAGGCGGACCTGCCGGTCGAGCTCCCAGAGGACGTCGACTTCCGCCCCGGCGGGGAGTCACCGCTCGCGCGTCACGACCGGTTCGTCAAGACGACCTGTCCGAAGTGCGGTCGTGACGCGCGACGCGACACCGACACGATGGACACGATCGTCGACTCGAGCTGGTACTTCTTCCGCTACTGCTCCCCGGGCTACGAGGGAGGGCCCTTCCGGCAGGAAGACCTCGAACGATGGCCCGTCAGCCAGTACACCGGCGGCATCGAGCACGCGATCCTGCACCTCCTCTACGCGAGGTTCTTCACGAAGGCGCTGCACGACGCCGGGATGGTCCCGTACATCGAACCGTTCCCGCGTCTGATGAACCAGGGGCAAGTGATCTACGGAGGCTCGTCGATGTCCAAGTCGAAGGGCAACATCGTCGAGCCCATGCCGCTCGTCGAGCGGTGGGGAGCCGACTCGATGCGGCTCACGATGTTGTTCGCGAGCCCCTTCGAAGACGACATCGACTGGAAGCTGATCGCGGGCGATCCGGATCGGCGCCCCGGCGTGTACCAATGGCTCGGACGCGTGTTCGCGGCGGTGGCGGAGGCGGCCGAGGGCGGCGGTGAGGAGCCGGAGGATCTGATCCGTCTCACGCACCGCACGATCAAGGGTGTGGCCGGGGACGTCGAGCGGTTCCACTTCAACGTCGCGATCTCCAAGCTGATGGTGCTGACCAATGAGATGCGGTCGGCGCTGGACGCGGGCGGTGCGGCGCGGGGGGCCGCCGAGGCGCTCGTCCTGATGCTCGCGCCGTTCGCGCCCTTCGCCGCCGAGGAGTTGTGGCGCGAGGTCCTCGGTCACGACGAGTCGGTCCATGGCTCCCGCTGGCCCGATCACGAGGAAGCGCTGGCCGCGGAGGACACCGTCACGCTGATCGTGCAGGTCGACGGGAAGGTCCGCGACAAGATCGAGGTGCCCGCCGACACGGACGAGGCCCGGGTGCTGGAGGTGGCCCGGGCATCCGAGAAGGCCCGGAGCACGATCGCCGACCGCCAGGTCGTGAAGGAGATCGTCCGCGCGCCGAAGCTCGTCAACTTCGTGACGCGATAGCTCGGATCTTCCGTGGTCGGTTAAGGAACCACGGCCGGTTTCCCCCTGTTCATTCGACGTGCAGGATGAGGCCGTGGAGGCGGACGTCGATCGCAACATCACGGAACCGGAGAGCGCGGAGCGACGGCTCGAGCGTGTGTACAGAGAGCACAGCGACCGCTTGTGGCGGGCCGTGCTCCTGACCTCTGGGAGTCGTGAGATCGCGGATGACGCCGTCGCGGAAGCGTTCGCGCAAGCGCTCCGGCGGGGTCGTGCGTTGCGCGACCCCGCCGCCTGGGTGTGGCGGGTGGCGTTCCGGGTCGCGGCCGGAGAGCTGAAGGAGAGAGGGCGCGTGGATCCGTTCGTGGACGATGCCGTGATTGGGATGCCGGAACCGTTCATCGACCTATGGCGGGCTCTGGGACGCCTCCCGCTGAAGCAGCGGGCCTCGGTGGTGTTGGCCGACTACGCGGGTTGGTCCCACCGAGAGATCGCGAAGGCGCTGGAGTCGACGGTTTCGGCCGTCGGCGTCCACGTACATCGGGCGCGGAAGCGACTGCGTGAGCTGCTGGAGGATGAGGATGCCTGAGCTGAAAGAACGCTTCTCCCTGGCCGACGAGATCGGCGCGGGGGATCTGTGGGGTGAGGCCCGGCGGCGCGCGGTGGCGCGGGATGCGCCCCCCCGACCCGTCGATTGGCCGCCCGCAACTGGCCGTCGCCTCGTTGCGGCGGCCGTCGCCCTCGCGGTGTTCGCGGCCGCCGCGGTGTTCGCATGGGATCTCTCGCATCCAGACCGGCACGTTGGTCCGAAGCCGGTGCCTGCAGTCGATCTCGCCGCCGAGCTCCCGGAAGGATGGAGCGAGCTACCGGCTCCGCCCGAGGTGCGGAGCAGCGCCGCGACCGCGTGGACGGGCTCGCAGCTCCTCGTCTGGGGCGGCTACGAGTACGTCGGTTCGACCGAGGATCCCGATGCCGACGGCTTTGCGTTCGACGCGGTCACCCGCCGGTGGGAGCCGCTTCCGCCGTCGCCGCTCGAGGGTCGCTCGGGCGCCGCGTTCGCATGGACGGGTGGTGAGCTCCTCATCTGGGGCGGCTGGGACGGTGGGTTCCGCGACCCGCCGTACTTCGGCGACGGCGCGGCATTCGACCCCGTGGCTGGGACCTGGCGGAGCCTTGCGCCGGCGCCGATCGAGGCGCGGACCGCGTTCTCCGTGTGGACCGGGAAGGAATTGATCGTTTGGGGAAGCACGGAGAGGGCAGATCGACGTCGGGACGGCGCGGCCTACGACCCGTCCACGGACTCGTGGCGGACGATCGCCGACGGGCCGACGGACATCACGGACGGCTCTGCGGTGTGGACGGGCGAAGAGATGATCGTGTTCGGCGCCGCGCTCGATAGCAACAATCGTTCCGACACGCCGACCGCCATCGGTGCCGCGTACGATCCGGTGTCCGACACGTGGCGTGCGCTCCCGCCATCCGATCTTTCCCCTCAAGCGATGACCGCGGAGTGGCTGAGCGGTGAACTGATCGCTTGGGACTACGAGCATTCGAGCGCGGCGTACGACCCCGGGGTGGACAGGTGGCGCTCCCTTACAGATGTCCCGCTCGAGTTCTTCGAATGCAGCCCTAAGAGCGTGTCGACCGATCGAGTCTTGTTCGGCGAGTTCTGCGCGAAGACCGTCGTGTTCTCACCGGACGAGGATGCGTGGCATCGGATCCCGATGCCCAGTCCGGACCCACCGGATGGTTGCTGTTCGATCCTCGAGCCTGCAGTCGCAGGAGATGTCGTGCTCGTCTCGACCCACTTCTACGGGGACGATCTCGAGGTGGTCGAACGTCGGACGTTCGTCTACAACGCGCCTGAGGTCCTCCGAACGGATCCGAAGGGCGAGCTGCTCGATCCCGAGCCGTTCATCCCGCAGGGGGCGGAGCGGGACGGCGATCGCATCCGATTGCCTGTCGTGTTCCCGGACGGCAGTCGAGCCACGCTGGTGTATCCGCTCGCGCTCGATCTGGCGACCCTCGGCGTGCAGCCGGATCTGTCCTACGTGTGGGATGGGTACTTCCCCATCGTCTTCATGCACGATCCGAACGCGTCGATCGATGCTTTCGTCGACCCGGAAGGACCTGTCCGCTTCGTGAACTCCAGCGCCGGTGGACTCGAGATCTGGAGAGCCCGGGGGAACGACGTTGATCGACGGTTCTGGATCCGCTTCGAGCTCCCCACGTGGACGGTGCTCGTTTCGGTCCGAGATGCCCTCGAGGAGGCGGTAACGGTGGCCTCCGGCCTCGATATCCGAGAGACGAACGCGGGTTTTCCGATCGTCGAGGCCTCTGGTCCGATCACGCTCGCAGAAGGCTTCGGCGAGGCTGGTGGGGCGCAGCTCGCGTTCGGCGATGGGATCGCGGAGCCCGACATCGTTTCGCAGCTCGATGCTGCGATCTACCTCTCGCCGGACGGCTGTTCGCTCGCCACGAACGGTGCGTGGTCCGGGGGATACGGGTCGACCTGCCTAGGAGACGGGACGGTTTTCGCCAGCATCTACGGTGATCGCGAGTTCGTGACCAGCGTCATCGAAGGGCTCCGCGTGGAGGACGTGGTCGCCGCGCCGGCGACCACCTGCATCGAGTCCGCGAGTTCGACCGACCGCGAACGAGCACGCTCCGTGGCCGCGTCGTTCCTCTCGATGCGCGTGCTGGGTGTCTCCGAAGCAGAGCTCGGCCGCGTCATGACCCGTTCCGCCGTCGCGCACTGGATGGAGCCGGAAGAGTCTCCAGGGCCGTTGATGGGGGATTACGCGGGCCACGAGATCGTGTTCGTCGACGGGCCGCTCCCGATCGTGCCGAACGGCGAGCCGATGGCCTTCGAGATCGGGATCCGGCTCACGACCGGCGACGGGGATGAGGTGACGGAGACGTTGTTCGTGGGTCCGGGAACGAATGTCTCTGGTGATCCATGCACGTTCGTCGTTGGCGGTGGCCGCTCTGGTCTCGACGGACCGTGATCTCACCTCGAGGGTGTGACGCAGCTCACGGCGCGATGATCCGCTCGCTTCTAGCGTTCCCGCCATGTCGTTCCGGGAACGCCTCGACATGCTCTCGCGCGGGGAGATCGCCGGGCTCGTCGTCGTCCTAGTGGCGGTGTTGGGCGGCGCCGGGCTCTGGTACTCCCGCTCGCTGCCCAAGCCCGTGACGATCGCCGAGGCGGGGCCCGGCGCCGCCCACCAGGTCTCGTCGTCGCCAAGCCCATCGGTGACTCTCATCGTCGACGTCGCGGGCGCGGTCCGCGAGCCGGGGGTGTACGAGTTCGTCGAGGGCGACCGGGTCATCGACGCGATCGAGCGTGCCGGCGGGTCGATCCCGAAGGCGGACCTGAGCCTGCTGAACCTCGCGGCGCCACTCACCGACGGGACCCAGATCCTGGTGCCGAAGGCCGGACCAGCGATGCCCGGCGTCCCGGGCGGAGCGGCGCCCGGCTCGTCGAGCGGCCTGATCAACATCAACTCGGCGTCGGCCACCGAGCTGGAGTCGTTGTCCGGCATCGGCGAGGTGCTCGCCGCCACCATCGTCGAGTACCGGGACCAGAACGGGCCGTTCGCCTCGGTCGAGGATCTGATGGATGTGAGCGGGATCGGTCCGGCGACCCTCGGCGATATCCGCGACCAGGTCACGGTCTGAGGAGCGCCCGTGGGCGCGTGGATGCTGCCCTCCGCGGCGGCGGCGTTCGCCGTCGGGCTCCTCGGCTGGACCTGGATGCCCGAGTGGGCAGAGCCGTGGATGGCATTTGGGACCGGGCTCCTCGCGCTCGGTGCCGGGTGGGTCGTGGCAGGGCGCGAGCGTCGCGGCCCCGGGCCGCTGGCGCGTGCCAACCTCCTTCCGCTGGACCACCCGACCGTCGAGGCGGTCACGGGCGACCGTGTCACCTCGACGGCTCCCGCGGTCGCCGCTATCCTCTCCGTCGCAGGAGTTCTCGCGCTCGGAGCAGGCTGGAGCGGTTTCCATCGTGGGGGACTCGACGCGGCTCTCCTCGCGACCGTGGCACCCGAGCGCGTAGAGATCGAGGGAACGCTCAAGACCGATCCCCGGAAGACCACGCTCGGCTGGTCCGCCACGGCGCAGGTGAGCTGGGTGAAGTGGCCGGACGGCGCCGCGACCCTTCGGTCATCCGTCTGGGTCAGCGGGAGCGATGAGGTTCCACGCGCCCGCCGCGGTGACCTGGTCCGCCTCGAGGGCGTGCTCCGCGTGCCCGACGACGAGGAGTTCGCCGAAGCGCTCCGGCACAAGGGGATCCCGGCGCAACTGCAGCTGGAAACGTTCTCCCGGGTCGGCCCTTCCTCGAGCGCCTTCGTCCGGGCGACGCAGGGGGCTCGCAACGTCGTGGGCCGCTCGATCGAGCGCGTGTTCCCTTCGAAGGAGGCGGGGCTACTTCTCGGCCTGTTGTTGGGCGACGACTCCCAGCTGGATCCCGGGGTCGAACGTGACTTCCGGGCCGCGGGCCTCAGTCATCTGCTCGTCGTTTCGGGCGGGAACGTGGCGATGGTGCTGGCGCCGGTCCTGGCGGCGGCCGCGCTCCTCCGCCTCTCCCGGTGGCCGAAGTTCGTGGTCGGCTTCGGCGCAGTGGCGTTCTTCACGATCCTCACCGGCGCGGAGCCCTCCGTGCTCCGAGCCGGTGTGATGGCATGCATCGCGCTCGTCGGCGTGCTCGCCGGCCGGCCCCGCACGACGGCGTCGATCCTCTCCGCCGCCGTGCTCTGCCTACTGGTCCTCGATCCGTGGCTCGTGTGGTCGGTCGGCTTCCAGCTCTCCGTCACCGCCACCGCCGGCATGGTGGCGCTCGCGTCCCCCCTCGCGGAACGCTTCGGACGCCTCGTGCCGAGCCCGGTCGCGACGGCCGCGGGCGCGACCATCTCGGCACAGCTCGGCGTCACACCGATCCTGCTCTACCACTTCCACGAGGTTCCTCTCGTCACCCTCCCGGCGAACCTGGCGGCGTTCCCCTTGGTGGCGCCGTCGCTCCTCCTGGGCGCCGTGGCCGCCGGCACCGGTCTGGCGTGGTTCCCGCTCGGGAAGGTCGTCGGCGCCCTCGCGCTCCTGCCGATGCGCTGGCTGGAGCTCGTCGCGGATCACCTTGGCAAGGCCCCGGTCGGCTACCTGACCTCCGAGGGCGGACCGCTCGCCCTCGTCGGAGGGACCGCGGTCGTCGCCGCGATCGTCGTCTGGATCCGCACGGGCTGGAAGCCGCCCCGGGCGGCGACCGCGGTCGCGATCGCCGTCCTCCCGGTCGTCGTGTGGGCCTCTGCCCTCGGCAGCGGCCCGCCCGAAGGCTTCACCGTCCAGTTCTTCGACGTCGGACAGGGCGACGCGGCGCTGCTCACGACCCCCGAGGGCGCCACGGTGCTCGTCGACGGGGGACCGGAGCGCGACCAGGTCGCCACCGAGATCTCGGCCCTCGGGATCAAGCGGCTGGACATCGTGGTGGCGAGCCATCCGCACGCCGACCACATCGTCGGGCTGCCGTCGGTACTTGCCAGATTGCCGGTGGGGCTCCTCCTCCAGCCGGGGTGCGAGGGGGACCAGCCCTCACCGCTTCAGGCCGATCTGGATCGCGCCATCGCGGACGAGAACGTGGAGGTCCGGAACCCGCGGGCGGGCGACACGTTCTGGCTCGGGCTGCTCCGGCTCGATGTCCTTTCCCCGGATCGCTGCTGGACGGGCACCGAGTCCGACTCCAACAACGACGCGATCGTGATCCGCGCGACCTACGACGGGCACGTGGTGTTGATCGCCAGCGAGCCGGAGGAGCCCTCCCAGGAATGGCTCTTGGAGTCTGGAGTCGACCTGCGCGCCGATGTCCTCAAGGTCCCGCACCACGGCGCGGCGACATCGGTCCCGGAGTTCTTCGATGCCGTCGACGCGGAGGTGGCCGTCGTCTCGGTCGGGGACAACGACTACGGGCACCCGACGGCGTTCACGCTCGACGCTCTTGCGGCATCCGGGGCGCAGGTCTGGCGGACGGATCGACACGGCACGATCACGGTCCTCCTCACCGGTCCCACCCTCTCGGTAGAGTCCGAGCGATGGCGGTGAAGACGGCTCCCGTGACCTTGCTGTGGGGCGAGGACGCGTACCTGGTCCGCGAAGCGGCCCTCGCCCTCCTCGGCGGCACCAAGGCGACCGAGGTCGATGCGGCCGAGTGGCAGGGCGGTGAGCTTCAGGGTCTGGCGACACCCTCGCTCTTCGGCGAGCCTCGCGCGCTCTTGGTCAACGACGCGAAGTCACTCCGGAAGGAAACCCTTGAGGAGATCTCCAGGTACCTCGAGGCTCCCGACCCCGACGCCACCCTGGTCCTCGCGTGCATCGTCGCCGATCGCGGGAAGGTGCCCGCGGGGCTTCAGAAGCTCGTGGCATCGATCGGAGAGGTCCGCAAGGTCGACATCGCCCGCAAGGAGCTGGAACCGTGGCTCGTCGCCAGAGCCAAGCAGGGAGGGCTGGATCTCGCGATCCCGGGAGCGCGGGCGCTCGTCGAGACGCTCGGTCCCGAGCCCGGTCAGCTGGTCGCGGCGCTCGAGCAGCTCCAGGACGTGTTCGCCGGGCAGCGCGTCGGTCCTCGCGAGATCGTGCAGCAGTTCCGCGGGCTCGGCGAGCAGAAGACGTGGGACCTCTGCGACCGGGCGTTCGGCAAGGACCTGCCCGGCGCGATCCGCTCGCTCCGCGCGATCGAGGAGGGAGGAGACGATCCCCTGATGGTCCTCGGCGGGATCGCGGCGCGGCTCCGCGATCTCCTGAAGGTGCGGTCGCTCCCGGAGCGGATGCCTCCGGCGGAGGTGGCCAAGGAAGCCGGGCTCCGGTTCGACTGGCAGGCCCGCCGGTATCAGCAGCAGGCGAGGAACTTCTCGATGCCGCAACTGGTTGCCCTGCACGACCGAATCACGGAGGCCGATCGCGCGTTGAAGTCGGGTGCCACCGGTGACGTCGTGATGCCGACCCTCGTGACCTCGATCGCCGGCTGACGAACTCTACTCGGACGCGACGGAGCTTGCGGCCTTGGCCAGCCGGCTCTTGCGCCGCGCCGCGGTCCGCTTGTGCACGATGCCCTTCGCGATCGCCTTGTCGAGGGCCCGGGCGGCTTCTCGCTGCATGGTGGTCGCCGCCTCGGCGTCGCCGGCCGCGACCGCGATCCGCACCTTCTTCGTGGAGGTCTTGAGGGCCGTGCGGTCGGTCTTGTTCCGCTCCCCGCGCTTCTCGTTCTGGCGGTTCCGCTTGATCTGAGACTTGATGTTCGCCATGAGCGGGGCAGTCTACCAGCGGGTTCTCATCCACCCGGCCACGCCTGGCCGCCCGTACCATGAAAGGCCTCGTGGACACCTCCCACATCCGGAACTTCTGCATCGTGGCCCACATCGACCACGGCAAGTCCACGCTGGCCGACCGCCTGCTGGAGCTCACCCACGCCGTGGCAGACCGCGACATGCGCGCCCAGTACCTGGACCGGATGGATCTGGAGCGTGAGCGCGGGATCACGATCAAGGCCCAGGCGGTCCGGCTCACCCACGACGGGTACGAGCTGAACCTGATCGACACGCCCGGACACGTCGACTTCACCTACGAGGTGTCGCGCTCGCTCGAGGCCTGCGAGGGCGCGATCCTCCTCGTCGACGCGGCCCAGGGCTTGGAGGCCCAGACGCTCGCGAACTTCCACCTGGCGCGCGACGCCGGTCTCACGATCGTGCCGGCGTTGAACAAGATCGACCTGCCAGCCGCCGAGCCGAACCAGCGGGCGAAGGAGCTGGCAGATCTCCTCGATCGCGATCCCGACGACATCCTCCGGATCTCCGCGAAGACCGGCGAAGGGGTCGAGGAGCTTCTCAGGGCGGTGATCGAGCAGGTGCCCCCGCCTACCGGCGATCCCGAGGCGTCGCTTCGAGCCCTCGTCTTCGATTCGATGTTCGACGCCTACCGGGGCGTGATCACCTACGTCCGCGTGAAGGATGGCGAGCTTCCGAGCCGCGCCCGGATCCGGCTGATGGCGACCGGCGCCGAGTCCGAGGCCGAGGAGGCCGGCGTGAAGGCCCCCGAGCCCCTCCCGGTCGATCAGCTCGGTCCGGGCGAGGTGGGCTACCTCGTCACCGGGCTGAAGGACGTTCATCTCGCGAAGGTCGGCGACACGATCACGATGGCCGGCAAGGACGCCGCGAAGGAGGCGCTCCCTGGCTACCGCGAGCCGAAGCCGATGGTGTGGTCGGGGCTGTTCCCGAACGAAGGGGGCGACTACTCCGAGCTCCGTGAGGCGCTCGACCGACTGAAGCTCTCCGACTCGGCGCTCAGCTACGAGCCCGAGGTCTCGCAGGCGCTCGGCTTCGGTTTCCGGGCCGGGTTCCTCGGCCTGCTGCACATGGACATCGTGAAAGAGCGACTCGAGCGGGAGTTCGACCTGGAGCTCATCGCCACGCAGCCCAACGTCGAGTTCCATGTCATCGAAGGAGACGAGACGACCGTCGTGCACAACCCGGCGGAGATGCCATTGCCCGGGACGTACGACCGCGTCGAGGAGCCGATCGTGTTCGCCACCGTCATCACGCCGAAGGAGTACCTCGGGGCGGTGCTCGACCTCTGCCAGTCGCGCCGGGGCGAGCTGGTGGACACAACCTTCCTCACGCCGGAGCGTGCCGAGGTGCACTACATGCTGCCGCTCGCTGAGATCGTCTTCGACTTCTTCGATCAGCTGAAGTCGGGCACGCGCGGCTACGCGTCGCTCGACTACGAGCCCTGGGGCTACCAGGAGTCCGACGTCGTCCGCGTCGACGTGCTCCTGCACGGCGAGCCGGTCGACGCCTTCAGCACGATCGTGCATCGGTCGAAGGCCTACGCGTA